>JAJZZR010000011.1 GCA_021797465.1 Pseudomonadota bacterium
CAAGGCCAGGCGCGGCGCAGCGGTCAAGGCCAGGCGTGGCGCAGCGGTCAAGGCCAGGCGTGGCGCAGCGGTCAAGGCCAGGCGTGGCGCAGCGGTCAAGGCCAGGCGTGGCGCAGCGGTCAAGGCCAGGCGCGGCGCAGCGGTCAAGGCCAGGCGCGGCGCAGCGGTCAAGGCCAAGCGTGGCGCAGCAGTCAAGGCCAAGCGTGGCGCAGCAGTCAAGGTGACGACTGCGCGATCGCAGAAGACCGGTCTGCGGACCCGTGGTGCGTCGCGCCGCACGGCTCGGCCGAAGCGCTCCCCTCGGGCGGGTCGAGGACGGACCGCCCGGCGCTGACGCGCGGGCTCTGGAGACGGTGAGGCGTTCGTCGCGTCACGCCTCAGTCGCGTGGTGATGCGACGTCAGCCTGCGGGAGAAGAATCCGTGGGCGTCAGCGGCTCGTAACGGCGCTCGCCACTGGCGGGATCATAAAGGACTTCCATCGGCTGGCCCGTGGTGGGGTCTTCGAACCGTTCTCCGGTGCGCTCCCAGCGTCCCGCAACCGGCGGTTGCTTGCGATAGCGCCAGCGCTCAAAGGCGGTGGCGATCACCGCCAGGGCGCCGAACGCTAGCAACTGCGGTCCGCCGTCCACGCGCTGCAGCATCAGCGCGGCCCCGATCAGGGCCGTGACCACGCTCACAGCGAGCACCGCGGTACGCAGCATCATGAGGATTTCTCGATGTCCACCGCGGTGCCGTAGGCGACGATCTCGGTCATGGTCTGGCCGATCTCGGAGGAGTCGAAGCGCATCATGATGACGGCGTTCGCCTGCATCAGCGTCGCATTCTTCACCATGCGGTCGACCGCATGCCGACGCGCCTCTTCCAGCAGTTGCGTGTACTCGGAGATCTCGCCGCCAGCAAGCGAACGCAGGCCCGCCATGACGTTACCGGCCAGGCCGCGGCTGCGGACCACGACGCCGAACACCTGGCCTTTGACGGCGGTGACGCGATAGCCCGGGACATTCTCGGTTGTGACGATCAGCATCGGCGGCGACTCCTGTGCTGGGTGTGCGCGGCAACCGGCAGGGTGCGCCCTGCGGGCATCATGACAATCGTAACACCGTGGCATCGCGGTGGGTGCGCCGCGCCCGAAGGTCGCAAATCTGCACGTTTTCGCCACCTATACCCCTGGCGGGGCCGCCCTCGAAACGCCTACTCTGTTTCGGCCCCTCAGGGGTTGATCCGCGGGAGCGGCGCTCATGGGCGAAAACATCCGGGTGACTTTCCAATCCGAGCACGACTGGGAGCGTACCCGAGCGCAATGGATCGAGGATCTGCTGGCCGTCGGCGCCTTGTTCGGCGACGACGAGTCGCTGATGCGCGCCAAGGCGGACTGCGTGCATCAGCTGCTGCGGCGTATCGTCGAGGATATCCCCGCGATACGCATCACCGCCAAATTGCCCGATGGCGTGCCGCCGGAACAGATCCCGCTGTTCAGCGCCGCGGTCCGCGAGGCGGCGCTGAAGGGAATCGAGGCGAGCATGAATCATTCGGTACGCCTGGTCATGGCGGCGGTCTTCGATCTGTGCACCTCCAAGTTGCGTCGCGAGCCATCCTAGCGTGCGGCTCAGGCCGAGGTGTCGCGCGGTTCCGCAGCCGGTAGCAAGCCCAGATCGACGTCCGTCCAGCCCTGGCAGTGCCGGGCGAGGAGGTTGGCGAGCAGCGCCGAGTGCTCCGGGCGGGCGTTGAGCGCCGGGACGTATTCGAATCGTTCACCGCCGGCGCGCATGAACGCGGCGCGGTTCTCGACATCGATTTCCTCGAGCGTCTCCAGGCAGTCGACCGCGAAACCCGGACAGACGACCGTGACGTCTTTGATGCCGCGGCGCGGCATCGCCTCGAGCGTCTGCATCGTATAGGGACGCAGCCACTCGGCCCGACCGAAACGCGACTGGAACGTGACGCTCCACGTGCCTTCGGCGAGCAGCAGCTCCTCGGCGAGCAGGCGCGCGGTCTTCTGACACTTGCAGAAGTACGGATCGCCCTGATGGAAGTAGCGCTCGGGAATGCCATGGAACGAAATCAGCAGGTGAGATGTCCGGCCGTGCGCGCGCCAGTGCTGCACGACACTGTCGCGCAGCGCATCGATGTATTCGGGCTGATCGTGGTATTCGGCGATGAAGCGCAGCTCCGGCAGCCAGCGCCAGCGGGCGAGCTCCGCGTTGACCTGATCATAAACCGCGGCCGTCGTGGCGCCGCAGTACTGCGGGAACAGCGGCAGCACCACGATCCGCTGCGCGCCCGCCGCGCGCAGCCGTTGCAGGGATTCGGACACGGTCGGAGTGCCGTAAAGCATCGCGAATTCGACCGAGAATGGCGCCATCATCCGCTGCGCGAGGATGCTGCTCAGCGCAGCGCGGAGCAGCGCCGACTGTTCACGCAGTGGCGAGCCTTGTGCCGACCAGATCTTGCGATACTTGGGCGCTACGCGCGCCGGCCGCAGCGGCAGGATGAACCCGTAGAGGATCGGTAGCCACAATGGCCGGGGCAGCTCCACCACGCGCGGGTCGCGCAGCATCCGCGCCAGAAAACGCCGCACATCGCGCGGCGTGGGGGACTCGGGTGTGCCGAAGTTCACCGCAAGGATGCCGATGCGCTCTGCCATGTCGCGGTGGAAATCCAGGGACCCTTGATAGCGCATGCGACGCAAGATACCGCAGGGGAAGCGTGCCCAGCCAGAGGGTTGTGGGAAATCCCTAGCGGAGGCGGGCACGGCCCGCTCGGCGCAGCGTTCATCCGCCTCAGGCGGTTGCCCCGGCGTCCCGAAACCCCGGTTCAGCCATGCACCGCCGCCGAACCCGGCGTCTGCTGTTGTCCCGTTCTCGCGTCACACCCGGCGGGTGCCAGCGTCCCCCTCGGACCCGTCGCGATCATCGCGCTGAAGGTACTGTTCGAGGAACTGCAGGGTCCGTTTCCGGGCGAGCTCGGCTGCGGAAGGGTCGTAGGAGGCGCGCAGGTCGCAATTGAAGCCGTGAGCGGCCCCCTCGTAGATGTAGAAGGTGCCGCCAGGGTGCAGCGCCTTGATGCGCTCGACCTCCTGAGGCGGGATGCTCTGGTCCGCGCTGCCGAAGTGGTACAGCACCGGACAGCGCGGCGGCGTTCCCGCATCCTGGACGCGCCCGTAGTAGACGACCGCGCAGTCGATCGGCAGCAGGCAGGCGGCCCGGTAGGACTGGGCACCGCCGAAACAGTAACCCACGGTGGCGACACGTCCCGCATGCTTGACGACCGCAACGGCCGCAGCCAAATCCTTCAGCGTCTGCTCGGGATTGAGCTGCTGCGCATAACCGCGGCCCTCGTCGATTTCAGGCGGGCTGTAGCCGAGCTCGATGCCGCGGCGAACGCGATCGAACAGCGCCGGAGCGATCGCCGTATAGCCCGCCTGCGCAAATCCGTCGGTCACGGCGCGGATATGCCGGTTGATCCCGAAGATCTCCTGGATCACCACTACACCGCCACGGGTCTTGGCGGGCGGCGCGGCGAGATAGGCCTGGAGCTTGTGCCCGTCGCGGGCCATGAGGGGGGTGAATTCGCCCATCGATTTTGTCCTTTGGTCCACGCAATCCGCGCCTGAAAAGGATATCGCCCGAGTCACCGCCCGGCAAAAACATTGGCGATCCTCGGAGCAATTGCCCACGCGAAAGCGGCGCATGATAGCCTAGCGGCCGCACTGGGACGCTGGTCGTCCCTCGGGAGGGGGGTCTATGCTGGTCGGCTCGGCCGTACGGCGAGTGGCCATCGTGGGGGGCGTGCGCATACCGTTCGCCCGGGCCCACAGCGTCTACTCGTCCGTGGGCAATCGCGAGATGCTCAGCGCGGTGCTGGGCGCGCTCGTGGCGCGCTTCGAGCTGCAGGGGTCGCGTCTCGGCGAGGTCGCCGCCGGCGCGGTCATCAAACATCCGCGGGACTACAACCTGACTCGCGAGTGCGTGCTCTCGTGCGGCCTGGATCCGCAGACTCCGGGGCTCGATCTGCAGCGCGCCTGCGGCACCAGTCTGGAGGCGGCACTCGCGATCGGCAACAAGATCGCCCTCGGCCAGATCGATGCGGGCATCGCCGGCGGCACCGACACCATCAGCGATCCACCGATCACTTACCCGCGCGCCTATCAACAGCTGCTGCTCGCGAGCTTTCGCGGCCGGACGCTGCGGGAGCGTTCGCGACCGTGGCTGCGCCTGCGGCCCGGTCATTTCAAACCCGTGCTGCCGGCGGTGGCCGAGCCGCGCACGGGGTTGTCGATGGGACAGAGCGCCGAGTTGATGGCGCAGCGCTGGGGTATCACCCGAGAAGCGCAGGACCGGCTGGCCTACGACAGCCACATGAAGGCGGCCGCCGCCTGGCGCGAGGGATTCTACCAGGATCTGGTCGAGCCATTCCTCGGGCTGCGGATCGATAACAACATCCGTCCGGACTCGTCGATGGCGCAGCTCGCAACGCTGCGTGCCAGCTTCGATCCGTCTGCCGGTACGCTTACCGCCGGCAACAGCACCCCGCTGACCGACGGCGCGAGCGCGGTGCTGCTCGCTTCCGAGTCCTGGGCCGAGCGGCGCAAGCTTCCCGTGCTCGCCTACCTGCGCTACGGCAAGGCTTGGGCGGTCGATTTCGCCAGCGGCCGGGAGGGCCTGTTGATGGCGCCGGCGTATGCGGTTGCGGCGATGTTGCGGGATGCGCAGCTGAATCTGCAGGATTTCGATTATTACGAGATTCACGAAGCATTCGCGGCGCAGGTGCTGTGCACGCTCGCGGCTTGGCAGTCCGAGCAATTTTGTCGCGAGGCGCTCGGCTTGGATGCGTCGCTCGGCTCGATCGAGCGAGCGCGAATGAACGTGAAGGGCGGCAGCGTCGCCATCGGGCACCCGTTCGCGGCTACCGGTACGCGCATCGTCGCGACGCTGGCGAAGCTGCTCGCCACGAATCCCGCCGCCAGGCGTGGTCTGGTCTCGGTCTGCACGGCCGGTGGCATGGGCGTCGCGGCGATTCTGGAGAGGTAACCGGGCGCCGCCGACAGCGGAGTCCGGCGAAGCGTGGCGCGCCGCGCGCGTCCCGTGGGTTGAACAAACATAGACGTGTGCCAGCACGCGGGGAGGTTTGAGTGAACGGCATTGCAGTCGCTGCCGCGGCGAATGCGCTGGGCGACTTCGGCTGTCCGGCGCCGGCGGCGCCTGGCGTATGAACCGCGGCTTCAACGAGGGCAGCACGGCCCTGCGGGCCGACCTCGGGGCGCTGCTGGTGCAGATGCCGCTGTTCAATGCGCTGGCGCCGAACGTGCTGCGCCAGATCGTCGATACGGCGGAATGGCTGTCGCTGCCCGGTGGCGCGGCGCTGTTCGCCGCCGGCGAGCCCGCCGATGCGCTCTACATCGTGCTCAGCGGGAGTCTGGCGGTCCTGACCGCCGACGGCCGGGTGCAGGGCCGCTTTCTGGCGCGGCTGGCCGCCGGCGACACTGTCGGGGAGATGGGCCTCATTTCCGGGCGTCCGCGCATGGCCCACGTCGTGGCGCTGCGCAACACGGAGCTGGCGCGGATCTCGGCTCGTGCATTCAACGACGTGCTGCGGCGCGATCCTGAAGCCATGTGGCGCATCGCGCAGCTGATGGCCAAGCGGCTGGAGCGGATGGATGCCATGCCGCGAGCGCATCTGCGCGGCGCCTCCACGTTCACGGTGCTGCCGCAGAGCCTGGAGGTGGACTTCGCGGGATTTTCTACCGCGCTGGTCACGGCGCTTGCCGCGTTCGGGCGCGCGGAGCTGGTGTGGAGCGTACGCGCGGGCACGCACACCAGCCAGTGGTTCAACGACATCGAATCGGCCAATGACTTCGTCGTCTACGTGGCCGATCCCACGCCCAGCCGTTGGACCAAGCTGTGTGAGCGGCAGGCGGACGCTTTGTTGCTGCTGGCGCGCGCGGAGAGTCCGGCGGGCAGCTGGGGCGCGCTGCGGTGGCCGCACGATCACAGCCTCACGCCGCGGCGTTGGGAGTTGATCCTGGCGCACGACGCCGCGATCGAGACGGGCGCCGCCGCTCGCTGGCTGACCAACCTTCCCGATATCCCGCACCATCACGTGCAGTCCCCGTCCGATTATGCGCGGCTTGCGCGGGTGTTGACCGGTCGGGCCGTGGGACTGGTGCTCTCCGGCGGCGGCGCGCGCGGCTTTGCGCACATCGGTGCCGTCAAAGCGCTGCGCGAGGCCGGGATCCCGATCGATATGGTCGGCGGGACCAGCATGGGGGGCATACTCGGCGCCGGCGTCGCCGGTCATTGGAGCGTGACGGAGCTGACCGACCGGTTCCGTCATTACTTCGTCGAGTCCAGGCCGCTGCGCGACTACACGCTGCCGTTCGTGTCGCTGGTGTCAGGCCGCAAGGTAAGCCGAATGTTGTTCGAGGCGTTCGGCGAGCTGGCGATCGAGGATCTGCCGCTCTCGTTCTTCTGCGTCTCATCGAACTTGACCACCGGGCACCCCCACGTGCACCGTCGCGGCGAGCTCTGGCGGGCGCTGCGCGCCTCGGTTTCGGTGCCGGGCGTGCTGCCGCCCGTGGTGAACGCGGGGCAGGTCTTGGTCGACGGCGGGGCCATGAACAATCTGCCCGTCGATGTCATGCTGGAGCTCGGTCGCGGACCGGTGATCGGCTGCGATGCGGGGGCCGATCGCGCTTTCACGACTTCGGGCGATGACCTCGATGTGCCCCTGCCGTGGCAGGTCATGCGCTGGATCAGGGCGCGGCGGCAGCTGCCGAATATCTTCCAGATTCTGTGGCGCAGCGGCATGGTCAACAGCACAACTCTCACGAGCGCGCAGCGCAGCCGGACAGACCTGCTGCTGCGCCCGCCTCTGGCCGATATCGACATGCTCGACTGGAAGGCATTCGACCGGGCGATTCAATCCGGCTACGACTACACCGTGCGTCGGCTCGATGAGCTGCCGGAGGACTCTGCGCTCTGGCGCAGCGCGGGGTGAGCGGGCCGATAGAGCGCCGGATCTTGCGGGAGCAGGCTCAAAGCCGCATGCTCGCTTGATTCACGGTCCTGAACGGATCCGGCCTTGATCACCCTGTTTCACCATCCCAAGACGCGCTCCACACGCTTTATTTTCCTGCTCGAGGAGCTGGGCGTCCCGTATGAGATCCGTCGGGTCGACGTCCGCAAGCGCGACGGTTCGGGGGCGGTGGATCCGGCGAACCCGCATCCGCACGGCAAGGTGCCCGCGATCGACGACGATGGGTCGGTCGTGTTCGAGTCCTCCGCCATCACCTTGTATCTTACCGACCGGTTCCCCGAGCGCGGGCTCGGCCCGAAGGTCGGCAGCCAGGACCGCGGCGCGTACGTGTCGTGGTTGGCTTATTACAGCGGTGTGCTGGAGCCGGCCTTCGTGTCCAAATTTCTGAATGTCGAGGTTCCGCGCGGCACCGCCGGTTGGGTCGCGGTCGGGGAAGCGATGTCGGTGCTGATCCGCAGGCTGGAGCACGGGCCGTACCTGCTCGGCGAGCACTTCAGCGGCGCCGATGTACTATATGGGACGACATTCGCGATGTTCGGGCAGAGTCCGTTGATGGAAAAATCGCCGGTGATCGAAGCTTACGCGCACCGTGTCGTCGCCCGTCCAGCCTTTCAGCGCGCCCAGGCGCGGGATGGCCGGGCATGACACGCATGGAGCGCTGCAGCATGTCGCAATGCCCACGGCCGCACTTGCTCGCTCTCGTGGTGCCGTCCACCTGTGCGCCATTGGTCCGGACGGCGCCGCGTGACGCGGCGCGGGCGCGCATCCTCGTAAACGGTGATGCACCGGCTCATCCGTTCCCGCACTTGCGGGAACAGATGTTCGGATCGGGCCGTGCAATTCTGTCGCTGCGCGCGGATTATCGGCGTGACCTGCGCCAAATCAAGCGGGCGACGGCGCTGCATCTCATCCGTTTTCACGGCATCTTCGACCGCGGTGTGGGAATCATTCACCTCAATGCGCACGCGGCTTCGACAAAACAGTACAGATCCCGAACCGTCGGCATCCCGGGATAGAGTCCGCAAGATATGCCACCGTCTCGAGTGGCGCAGCCGCCGGTTGGCCCGCGGGCCTGCCAGGCCCGCTGAGCGCAATGCGCTGAGGTTGGCGCGGCCGTCGTGAGAGCCATGGGTCGATGATGCGTCGGGGTGCACAGAGCGACGGCAAGGTTGCCGCGTCCATGGAGCCGTATACCGTCGTGCTCCAGGACCATACGTCGGGTGCGCAACGCTGGCTCGCATTCGGGCGACCCGTGGAAATCGTCGCGGCGCATCGGGTCGATGCGGTCATCCCGAGTCTGTGCGAGGTGAAGCGGGCCGTGGCGCGCGGCATGTACGCGGTAGGTTTCGTGACGTACGAGGCCGGCGCAGCAATGGATGGGGCGCTGCGCACGCACGCGCCGGGACGACTTCCGCTGGTGTGGTTTGGACTGTACGCGACAGCGGAAATCGTCACTCTGGCGGCGTTCCCGAGCGGGCGCCATCGAACGGGTCGGTGGCGGGCGTCAGTTCCGGCCGCCGAGTACGAGGGTGTCATCGACCGGATCAAACGGGATATCGCCGCGGGCGAGACCTACCAGGTGAACTTCACCATGAGGCTGCGCAGCGCATTCGCCGGGGATCCCTGGTCACTGTTTCTTGCGCTGGAGGAAACTCAGCGCGGCCGCTACTGTGCGTACCTCAATCTCGGACAATTCCACATCTGCTCCGCATCGCCGGAGCTCTTCTTCAGTTTGCAGGGCCGGCGTCTGCTTTGTCGACCCATGAAGGGCACTATCCAACGCGGGGCGTGCGCGGCACAGGACGCCGTGCTTGTGGACACACTGAAGAACAGCGCGAAGAACCGCGCGGAAAACGTGATGATAGTCGACATGATTCGCAGTGACGTCGGAAAAATTGCCACTGCGGGTACGGTACACGTCACGGAACTGTTCCAGGTGGAGAAATTCCCGACGATACTGCAGATGACCTCGGCGATCGAGGCGGAAGTCTCGCCGGATATCGTTGCCATATTTCGCAGTCTGTTTCCGTGTGCATCCATCACCGGCGCTCCGAAGGTCCGAACCATGGAAATCATCCATCGGCTCGAACCGCAGCGACGTGATATCTACACGGGCGCAATCGGACTGGTCTGTCCCGACGGCAGCGCCCAGTTCAATGTCGCCATCAGGACGGTTCTGATCGACGCAGCTGCGGGCGTGGCGACCTATGGGGTCGGGGGCGGAGTCGTATGGGATTCGGTCGCCCGTGACGAGTACGCGGAGTGCCGGCAGAAGGCTCGGGTGCTATTCACGGAGTTCTCCCGGTTCGAAATCGTCGAGACAATCCTTTGGGACCGGATCGCGGGGTATCACCTTCTGGACGGCCACCTGGATCGCCTCGGCGATGCGGCGCGCTACTTCGGTTGCAAATTCTCGCGACGGCGGGTGTACGCCGTGCTGATGAACCACGCCATTGCGACGGATTCGCAGCGCGTGAAAGTCCGGGTTCTGCTCGGTCGGGCGGGGATGGTTGCGATCGAGAGCGCGCCCGTCGAAGCTCTGCGCGGTGCGAGAGTCGGCATTGCCCGACGCCCGATCTCGACGCGCAGCCCATTTGTTTGCCACAAGACGACCAACCGCCAGATTTACGACGCAGCGCTGCGAATGGCACGGCGGGATTCCGGGGAATTGCACGACGTGCTGCTGTGGAATGACGCCGGCTTGGTGACCGAGTCGTGCTACGCGAACGTGGTTGTCGATCTGGATGGCCGGCTTGTGACCCCGGGTCTCGGCCAGGGCCTGCTGCCGGGAGTGTTTCGTCGTGCTCTGATCGAGCAGCGTGTGATCGAGGAGCGGGATGTCACGCTTGCGGATCTGCGCCGAGCGGATCGCCTGTTCCTGGTGAATTCGGTTCGCGGCTGGATGGCCTTGAAGAATTCGGCCACCGATGAGAACTGGCGTATCGAGTCGGAAGGAAGTTTCAGGTTGCCGGGCTGACGAAGCCGCCGCTGCGCCGCTCGCGGATACCCCGATCGCCTCGGGCCGATGCGTGGGCACGGGCATTGCGCGCGCGGCCGTCGGTGCGCAAGATGATTGTCCCGGGCTCGCTCGCGGGCTGTCTCCGTTCGCAACTCATGGTTGACCACAATTTGCCGCCCCGCCCCTCGGCGCTGGCCCTGTTCTGCCGCAAGCCGTCGCTCGGAGCCGGCAAGCGGCGCCTCGCCCGGGTTCTGGGCGACCTCAGGACGTTCGCGGTGGCGGCCGCGCTGCTGGAGTGTGTGCTGGAAGACGCGGCCGCCTGGCCGGATCAATTGATCATTTCGCCGGCCGAAGCGTCCGATGCACAGTGGGCCGGGCGCCTCATGTCCCGGTCCGCATGGGTCGTGCCGCAGCCGGACGGCAATCTCGGCGAGCGGATTGCCGCGGTTGATACCGTTGCGCGCGTGCGCGGCTGCGATCGGGTGCTGTTCATCGGCAGCGATGCGCCCTCGATGCGGCCCGAGGATCTGACCGCGGCGCGCGCCGCGCTCGATCACAGCGATGTCGTCCTGATCCCCGCCGTCGACGGCGGGGTTACCCTGATGGGCTCGCGGGTCGCCTGGCCCGATCTGACGGATCTGCCCTGGAGCGAG
>JAJZZR010000371.1 GCA_021797465.1 Pseudomonadota bacterium
CGAGGCGCCGTTCCTCGCCGAGGCCGCCCAGGCCGGTCTGACGCATCTGGAGGGCCACCGCTCGGTCGGCGGGCTGCGCGCCAGCCTGTATAACGCCGTGCCCCTTGCGGCCGTCGATGCGCTGATCGAGTTCATGCGCGAGTTCGAGCGCCGCCGCGGCTGAGGCGCCCGCATGCGCTACCGCATCCTGACACTCAACGACATCAGCCCGCGCGGCCTCGAACGTCTGCCGCGCGAGCGTTACGAGATCGCCGCGCGGCTCGAGCGGCCGCACGCGGTGCTGGTGCGCGGCGCGGACATGCACGAGTTGACTCTTCCCGACACGGTGCGCGCGGTGGCGTGCGCCGGCGCGGCGGTGGAGAACGTTCCGGTCGCACATTACAGCCGCCGCGGCATCGCGGTGTTCAATGCCCCGGGCGCCAATGCCAATGCGGTCAAGGAGCTGGTTCTGGCGAGCCTGTTTCTGGCGGCGCGCAGCATCTGCCAAGCCTGGCGCTTCGCCGCCTCGCTCGAGGGCGATGATCGGGCCATCGAGGCGCAGGTGCGCGCGGGCCGTGGGCAATTCGCCGGGTTCGAGCTCGCCGGCCGCACCCTCGGGGTTGTCGGGCTCGGGGCGGTCGGGGTCGAGGTGGCCAATGCCGCCGAGGCGCTCGGCATGCGGGTGCTCGGCTATGACCCGCAGATCACGGTGCAGCGGGCCTGGCAGCTGTCCTCGGGCATCGGGCAGGCTCTGTCGCTCGATGATCTGTTCGCGCGCGCGGATATCGTCACCGTGCACGTGCCGCTCAACGAGCAGAACCGGGGGCTCGTCGGTGAGCAGCGGGTGCGGCTGGTGCAACGGGGCGGGGTACTGCTGAACTTCTCGCGGGCCGGCATCGTCGATGACGCCGCGGTGGTGGCGGCGCTCGATGCGGGCCGGCTGCATGCGTACGTGTGTGACTTTCCAAGCAACCTGCTCAAGGCGCATCCACGGATCATCGCGCTGCCGCACCTCGGGGCGCTCACCGGCGAGGCGGCCGACAACTGTGCCATCATGGCGGCCGACCAGCTGCGTGATTTTCTGGAGAACGGTAACATCAGCAACAGCGTCAATTTCCCGCAGGCTCACCTGGCGCGTCTTCCCGGAAGTACGCGCCTCGCGGTGGCCAACCGCAACGTGCCCAACGTCGTCGGGCAGATCTGTACCCGCCTTGCCGGAGCGGGGCTGAATGTCGCGGGGCTCCTCAATGCGTCACGCGGCGAATACGCCTACACGTTGCTCGATGTGGAAGGGGTCTTCGGCGACGATCTGCTGAGGGCCGTTCGGGCCATTCACGGCGTGCTCAGCGCCTACCAGATTTGAGAGTTCCGCGCGATGCTCCGCAAATCCTCTCGATCCCGTCCCGGTCCACGTTCCGATGCCGCGCTTGGCGCGGTGCGCGAGCGGATCGACGCCGTCGACGAGCGTATCCAGCGCCTGCTCAACGAGCGGGCGCAGCTGGCCCGGCGCGTGGGGGCGACCAAGAGCCGCGCCGCCGAAACGAGCGCCTTTTACCGGCCGGAGCGCGAGGCGCAGGTGCTGCGGGCGGTGCGCGCGCGCAACCGCGGGCCGCTGCGGGACGAGGAAGTGGTGCGGCTGTTCCGCGAGATCATGTCGGCCTGTCTGGCGCAGCAGGAGCCGTTGAAGGTCGCCTATCTCGGTCCCGAGGCGACTTTCAGTCAGACGGCGGTGCTGACGCATTTCGGTCATTCTGTGCGCGCACTGCCGCTCGCTTCCATCGACGAGGTGTTCCGCGAAGTGGAATCCGGCTCGGCGGACTTCGGCGTGGTGCCCATCGAGAACTCGACCGAAGGCACGGTCAATCACACGCTCGATCGCTTCCTGGCCTCGTCGCTGAAAATCTGCGGCGAGGTGGAGCTGCGCATCCATCATCACTTGATGGGCAGCATGAACGCCGTCGGGCGTATTTTGCGCGTGTGTGCGCATCCGCAGTCCCTGGCCCAATGCCGCATCTGGCTGCAGGAGCATCTGCCGCAGATCGAGTTGATTCCCGTTTCGAGCAACGCCGAGGGGGCGCGCCGCGCGCGCGATGAGCGCGGCACGGCGGCGGTCGCCGGGCAGACCGCCGCTGAGGTGTACGGATTGAAAGTGCTCGCCGCGCAGATCGAGGATCGCGCCGACAACACCACGCGCTTCCTCGTGCTCGGCCGGGCGCTGCTCGCGCCGAGCGGCCAAGACCGCACGACGCTTCTGGTGTCGGTCGGACATACGGACGCGCCCGGGGCCCTGTACCGGCTGCTCGAGCCGCTGGCGCGTCATCGCGTCAGCATGACGCGCATCGAGTCGCGCCCCTCGCATCGGCGCAAATGGGATTACGTTTTTTTCATCGACGTCGACGGTCACGCCGAGGAGCCGCACGTCGCCCGGGCGCTCGCCTCGCTGAAACGGCGTGCCTCGCTGTTCCGCCTGCTCGGATCCTATCCTCGGGCAGTGCTGTAGACGTAAGGATGTCCATGACCTCGACAACGGGTGAAACGTGCTTTCGAGTCGCTCCCGGCGGCCGCATCGCCGGGGAGCTCACCATACCCGGCGATAAATCGATTTCCCATCGGGCGCTGATGTTGGGTGCGCTCGCGCAAGGCGATACCGAGATCAGCGGCTTTCTGGCCGGAGAGGATTGCCTCTCCACCCTGCGCGCGCTCTCGGCCCTCGGGGTCCGCATCGAGCGGCCCGAGCGCTCATCGGTGCGCGTGCACGGAGTCGGTATGGACGGGCTGCGCGGCTCGAGCGAGCCGCTCGATATGGGCAACGCCGGCACGGCGATGCGGCTGTTCATGGGGCTGCTCGCGCCGCAGCGTTTCGATTCGCAGCTGATCGGAGACGCCTCGCTGATGCGCCGTCCCATGGAGCGGGTCGCCGCGCCCCTGCGGCGGATGGGGGCGCGGATCGAGACGCTCGAAGGACGCCCTCCGGTGCGCATCCGCGGGGGGGCGTCGTTGGCCGGCATCGAGTTCCCGATGCCGGTGGCGAGCGCCCAGGTCAAATCTGCGGTGCTGCTGGCGGGCCTGCACGCCAGCGGCCGAACCCGGGTCATCGAGCCGGCGCCTTCGCGTGATCACACGGAGCGGATGCTCGCCGGCTTCGGAGTGCGCCTGACCCGTGAGGGATCGAGCGTTACCCTCGAGGGCGGACAGCGCCTGCGGGCCGTGTCGGTGCGCGTGCCGGGGGATTTCTCGTCCGCGGCCTTCTTCATTGTGGCCGGATGCCTGGCGGCCGAGCAGGGTCTGCTGCTGCGCAACGTCGGGGTCAATCCCACGCGCACCGGGCTGCTCGAGATGCTGCGCTCGATGGGCGCCGATATCCGCCTGCACCGCCACGCGAGTGCGACGCCCGACGGGGAGCCGACGGCGGATATCGAGGTGCACAAGAGTCACCTGCGCGGCATCCAGGTACCCGAGTCCCTCGTCCCGCTTTCGATCGACGAGTTTCCCGTTTTCTTCGTCGCGGCGGCGCTCGCCGAGGGTGAGACGCTGGTGCGCGGGGCGCAGGAGCTGCGGGTCAAAGAAAGCGATCGTCTTGCGGCGATGGCCGCGGGGCTCAGCAGCCTCGGCGTCGAGAACCGGCTGCTCGAGGACGGTTTGTGGATTCGTGGAGGGGAGGGTTTCGGCGGTGGACGCATCGAGAGCCGCGGCGATCATCGTATCGCCATGGCCTTCGCCATCGCCGCGCTCGGGGCGCGAGCGCCGATCGAGATTCGGGATGTCGCCAATGTCGCGACTTCGTTCCCCGGTTTCCTGGAGCTGGCGCGCGCGGCGGGCCTGGGGCTGGAAGCGGCGTGAATTCTCCGGTGCGCGTCGTGACCCTCGACGGCCCGAGCGGATCGGGCAAAGGCACGATCAGCCGCGCTGTCGCGCGGCACCTGGGCTGGCATTTGCTCGACAGCGGAGCCCTGTACCGCCTCGTCGCGCTCGCCGGGCTCGAGCGTGAACTTGAGCGTGACGATGTTCAAGGTCACGCCCGGATCGCGGGCACGATGGCGGTACGGTTCGATGCGGTGGCGGATGAGGAGCATATTCTGCTCGAGGGCCGTGAGGTCACGGACGCCATTCGGAGCGAGGCAGTGGGTCAGAGCGCCTCTCGGGTTGCCGCCTGGCCCGCGGTGCGTGCGGCGCTGCTGGAGCGCCAGCGGGCGTTTGCCCTGCCTCCGGGTCTGGTCGCGGACGGGCGGGATATGGGCACGGTCGTGTTCCCCGAGGCCCCCCTGAAGATCTTCCTGACGGCGAGCCCCGAAGAGCGCGCCCGCCGTCGCTATAACCAGTTGAAACAAAAGGGTTCCAGTGCTAGCCTCTCGGCCCTTTCGCGTGAGATCGCCGAACGTGACGCGAGGGACTCGAGCCGGGCCACGGCGCCGCTCGTCCCGGCGGCCGACGCGGTGGTGATCGATTCAACCCGGCTCGACATCGAGGCGGTGCTCGCGCAAGTGATCGAATTGGGCCGGCGGCGCGCACTATGGGCGTAATGCGGTCCCGCGGAAGGTTTTCATGGTCGGCGTGCGCACGGGACGCGCAGGTCGTGTTTCGCATCTGCCTGGGCCCGAAGGACGCACACGGGGCGCCAGATTTTGAGCACGGGGACCGAAGCTCCGTGCGAGTGAAGGTATGACAGAAAGTTTTGCGCAGCTTTTCGAGCAGAGTCTCGCCAGTCAACGCATCCGTCCGGGAATGATTCTGACGGGGCTCGTCGTCGAGGTGACTCCCGATGTGGTCGTGGTCAACGTCGGTCTGAAGTCCGAAGCGGTCATTCCGATCGAGCAGTTCAAGGACGAGCAGGGCGAGATCGAGGTCAAGGCCGGAGACGAGGTCGAGGTGGCCCTCGACTCGGTCGAGGACGGCACCGGCGAGACCCGCCTTTCGCGTGAGAAGGCCAAGCGAGCCCGCACGTGGACGCGCCTCGAGGAGGCGTTCAACAAGTCCGAGATCGTCAGCGGCGTGATCACCGGCCGCGTCAAGGGTGGCTTCACCGTGGAGATCGACAACGTGCGGGCGTTTCTGCCCGGCTCGTTGGTCGATGTGCGCCCGGTGCGCGACACGGCCTATCTCGAGGGCAAGGCCCTCGAGTTCAAAGTCATCAAGCTCGACCAGAAGCGCAACAACGTGGTGGTCTCGCGCCGCGCGGTGGTGGAGCAGGAATTCTCGGCCGAGCGCAGCGCGCTGCTGGAGAACCTGCAGGAAGGCGCGGTGGTGCGCGGCGCGGTCAAGAACCTCACGGACTACGGCGCATTCGTCGACCTCGGCGGCATCGATGGACTGCTACACATCACCGATATGGCCTGGAAGCGCGTCAAGCATCCCTCCGAGGTGGTCAAGGTCGGCGACGAGATCGAGGTGCGGATCCTGAAGTTCGACCGCGAGCGCTCGCGGGTGAGCCTGGGACTGAAACAGCTCGGGGCCGATCCGTGGGAGAACATCTCCCGGCGCTATCCGGCGCACACCCGGGTGTTTGGCAAGGTCACGAACATCGCCGACTACGGCGCGTTCGTCGAGATCGAGGACGGCGTCGAGGGTCTGGTGCACGTCTCCGAGATGGACTGGACGAACAAGAACGTCAATCCCGCCAAGGTTGTGCATACCGGTCAGGAAGTCGAGGTCATGGTGCTCGACGTCGACGAGGAGCGCCGGCGCATCTCCCTCGGCCTGAAACAGTGTCAGGCCAATCCGTGGAAGGAGTTCGCCGAGAACTACAACCGCGGCGATCACGTCAGCGGCCAGATCAAATCGATCACCGACTTCGGCATCTTCATCGGGCTGGCGGGCAACATCGACGGTCTGGTGCACCTGTCGGACATCTCCTGGGACATGCCCGGGGAGGAAGCGGTGCGCAGCTTCCAGAAGGGCCAGCAGGTCGAGGCCATGGTGCTGTCGATCGATCCGGAGCGCGAGCGCATCAGCCTCGGTATCAAGCAACTCGCCAAGGATCCGTTCTCGAGCTACATCGCCGAGAATCCCAAGGGCACGATCGTCAAGGGCGTGGTCAAAGACGTGGATGCCCGCGGCGCGGTCATCGACCTCGGCAACGGGATCGAAGGTCAGCTGCGCGCTTCCGAGCTCGGCCGGGATCGAGTCGAGGATGCCCGCGCGGTGGTCAAGGTCGGCGAGGAAATCGAGGCGAAGTTCATCGGCGTCGATCGCAAGACCCGCACCATTTCGCTGTCCATCAAGGCCAAGGAGGCGCATGAGGAGGCGGAGGCGGTCCAGAACTACCGTTCCTCGGAGGCCGCAACGACAGGCACGAGCCTGGGCGAGCTGCTCAAGGAGCACATTGGAGATCGTGGCTAGCTGTAAAGGCGCCGCCCCCGAGACCGGGAGCGGCGCCGGTGTGCCTGTGTCATGACCAAATCCGAGCTCATCGAAATCATCGCTGCGAAGCAGAAGCATCTGCCGGCCAAGGATGTCGAGCTCGCGTTGAAGCAAATGCTCGAGGTGATGAGCGATGCGCTGGCGCGCGGCGATCGCATCGAGATCCGCGGTTTCGGCAGCTTCTCGCTGCATTTTCGTCCGCCGCGCCAGGGCCGCAATCCGAAGACCGGCGAGGCGGTGGCGCTCTCCGGCAAGCACGTGCCCCACTTCAAGGCGGGCAAGGATCTGCGCGAGCGGGTCAACAGCGGCGCCGACGAGCCGATCCGGGGGTGAGCCCCCACGGGGCGCGGAACATGCCCGCGTCAAACGCGAGCGCGCGAGCGCGTCGTGCTCCGGGAAAGCGGCGCCCCCGAGGCCGGCGGCGGAGGCGGGAAACCGGACCCAGCCGCGCGGCAAGACCGTGCTGATTGTCCTCCACGCCCGACTCGCGGCGCTACGGCCGCAATCGATGCGGCATGCTACATTGCAGACGTGATCGCGCTGCCCGCCTATCTGCTCGCGCTGGCGTTCGCGGCCATCGGCGTTGCGGCCTGGCTGCTTGGGCGGCTTACCGGCGATCGGCGCACTGTGCGGCTGCCGCGCGACTATTACGTTGGCCTCGATCATCTCATCAATGACCGGTTCGACCATGCCGTGGAAGTGTTCGCGCGCATGGCCGAGGCGGGCGATGCCGCCGAGATTCAATTCGCGCTCGGCAGTCTCTTTCGGCGGCGCGGTGAGGTCGACCGGGCGATCGCCGTGCACACGCGGCTGCGCGAGCAAGGCGATGCGGGCCTGCGCGACAAGGCGACGTTAGCGTTGGCGTTGGATTACTTGAGCGCCGGGCTGATGGACCGCGCGGAGCTGCTGTTCCAGGAGTTGGCGGCTTCGGTGGAGTATCGTCATACGGCGCTCGATCAACTGCTGCGCATTTACGAGTCGCAGGGCGATTGGAGCAATGCGCTGCAGACGCTGCAAGCCCTGCCGTCGCACGTCCAGGCCGAGCGTGGCCGCATCGCGGCGCATTATCTGTGCGAACTCGCCGAGCAGTCGCTGGCCCAGGGGGAGAGTGATCGTGCCCGCGCGCTGCTGCACCAGGCGCGTGCGAGAGAGCCCGACCTGCCGCGCGCTCACATGCTCGCCGCGCGCATCGCCGAGTCGGACGGCGCGCGCGATGCGGCGCTCGAGGGGTATCTGAAGATTCTGCAGGCGCATCCGGCGCTCGCCATTGAGATCATCCCGCGCGCGCTGGCGCTGGCGGAGGCGGGGCAACAGCCACGGGTGCTCGCCGCATTGTGGGATCGGTTGCAACGCGCCGGTGAGACCGGCCCCCGGCAACTGGCGTGGCTGTTGGCCGGCGCGCTGCCGCCGGCCGAGCTGCAGCATCTGGCCGACATGCACGGACCGCAAGCCGCGCCCGCGGCCGAGGCTTACGCGCTCGCACTCCTGCTGAAGCGGCTCGGGGATGGTGGGGGACGCTATCAGTGTGAGGAGTGTGGACTGCTCAGCGCGGGCTGGTTCTGGCGCTGCCCGAAGTGCCGCACTTGGGACAGCATGCGTCCGGCGGCGTTCAAGTGGGACGTCGGTCCCCAGACGCCTGCCGCGCGGATCAGTCCGGCGGGGAAACGCGTGCGGGACGAGGCTCGCAACCTGGGTGACGTCGGGCGCTAAACTACTCGAATCAGCTCCCACCGCGGACCGTGAAAGTTCTGGAGTATTTGAGATGCGGACAGCACCGAAGTCGATCATTCGCACGGCCGTGTTCCCGGTTGCGGGACGGGGTACGCGCTTCCTGCCGGCCACCAAGGCCAGCCCGAAAGAGATGCTGCCGGTGGTCGACAAGCCGCTCATCCAGTACGCGGTCGAAGAGGCGCTCGCCGCGGGTGCCACGCGTCTGGTGTTCATCACGGGCGCGGCCAAGCGCGCCATCGAGGATCATTTCGACTCGGATCAGGAGCTCGAGCAGTTGCTCGAGCGTCAGGGGAAGAGCAGTCTGCTCAACCAGATTCGCAGCGTGCTGCCTTCGTACGCCTCGTGCATCTACATTCGCCAGCCGGCGCCGCTGGGTCTCGGCCATGCGGTGCTGTGCGCCCAGCCGGCCGTCGGGTCCGAGCCGTTCTTCGTGCATCTGGCCGACGACCTGATTCGCAGTGAGGTCGCCTGCCTCAAGCAGATGGCCGATGTGTACGAGGCCAAGCGGGCAAGTGTCCTCGGCGTGCAGGCGGTGCCGCGCTCGGACACCGACAAATACGGTATCGTTGCGGTGGAGGCCGACGAGTCGGCCACGAGCCGGGTCCGCAGTATTATCGAGAAGCCCAAGCCGGCCGTGGCACCCTCCAGCCTGGCGGTGGTCGGGCGCTATGTGCTTGCGCCGTCGATCTTCGAGCACCTGGAGAAGCTCGGGCAGGGCGCGGGCGGGGAAATCCAGCTGACCGACGGGATCGCGGCGCTGATGCGCGAGGAGGCGGTCTACGCCTACCGCTTTGCGGGCACGCGCTACGATTGTGGCAGCAAACTCGGGTATTTGCAGGCCACCGTCGAGTACGCCCTCGGTCACCCCGAGCTGGGCAAGGAGTTTCGCCGTTACCTGCGGGACCTGCAGCTCAAGATGGCGAAGTCCGAGGGGGGCAGGCGCCACGTAAACGGCGGTAGTGCGACCCGACGGGTTGCGCGGCCGATCCCGCCGGCCTGAGGGCGTCGGATCCGTTCAGGCGGGCTGGGTGATGAGGGCCGGGGACGTGGCGCGCGATACGATGTGGGCGACGGTATCGATGCCGTCGACCACCCGGTCGCAGGTCCCGACCAGCTCTCCGGCGGCCCCGCTTGCGGGTGCGGCCTCGAGCGTGCGCGCCAGATGCCGCTGCAGGGCGCGGATGGGTGGCAGCTGACCGGGCGCGCGATGCGCGCTCAAGGCATCGGCCACTTCGCGCAGAGCCGCGGCGCCATCGAGGACCAGCGACTTCGTCGCGGCGCCGCCGGCGAGTCCGCCGTGTTGCGGGATCAGCGCCTCGAGCGTCATGATCGCCCGCGCCAGGCGGTTGCCGTTGGTCAGTAACGATTGAGCAAGCTCGGCGAGCGCCGGCGGCGTGGCCGGTTCGGCGAGCAGGCGCTTGACCGACGCTTCGGCGTTGATTCGTGCGACGCGCGCGCCCTGGCGCGCTGCGTGCCGCTCGGGCGCGTCACCGGTGGCGATCGAAGCCAGGTAGGCCGCATACGCCTGCAGCGATTGTGCGACCATTTCCCGCGCGCGTCCTTTCTCCCAGGTCGGCCACAGGCCGTACGCGGCGAGCGCCACGACGCTGCCGAGCACGGTGTCGACCAGCCGGGCAATGACGGTCGGCTCCGGCCTCTCGCCGACGAATGCCAGCAGCAGCACCACCAGGCCGGTGAGACAGGCGACCGCCGCCGCGTAGTGCACGTTGCCTAGGTAGCGGTATCCCGCGCACAGCGCCGCCAGCACAGCCAGATGGATCCAGGCGTTGGCCGGCAGCACGAGCACCAGTGCCGTGGTGAGGACCAGACCCAGCACGGTGCCGGCCATGCGCAACAGCCCGTAGCTGAGCGTCCCGGCGTAATCCGCCCGCAGCACGATCGCCACCGTCATCGGCAGCCAGTAACCGTGTTTGATCGGCAATATCCGTCCGAGCCACAGCGCGAGCGAGAAGCACGCCGCGGTACGGATGGCGTGACGGAACGCGGCGGAGCGGGGTGTGAGACTGGCCGTAAACACCGCGAGCGAGGCTTGGGGACGCAGTGCGCGCGGCAGTTGCCGATCTTCGGCCACGACGCGCTTCGCGCCTTGTATCCCGGCTCTTGCGGCGTTGCGGGCCGCGGCGGCGACTTGCCCGGAGAGTGCCTGCAAGTGCCGCCAGGGCGCGTTCGGCACAGAGGCTTCCTGCCCGGCGGCGCGCCGCTCGGCGCTCTGCAAGGCCTGCACCGCGCCGCTCAAGGAGTGGGCCGGGTCGCCTCCCGCCACGAGGGCTGCGGCGATGGCATCGAGCACGGCGGCGGCCTCGCGTTGCACGAGCGTACTGATCTGCGCGTCGAGGGCCTGCGCGCCGAGCGCCATCAGCTCCAGCCGGATCCGCTCGGCCAACTCCAGCATGACGCCGAAGTACTCCATGACCGGTCCGCGCGCGCGGTGCGGCCCGAGCAGCGTATGTTGCAGGTCGGTCATGTCGCCGGTGAGCTCGAGTGCGCTCCCGTCGTCGTGTGCTCCTCCGCGGGCCATGGCGGCCAATCCCCGATACACCCTC
>JAJZZR010000406.1 GCA_021797465.1 Pseudomonadota bacterium
GACGTTGGCGTCGCGCGGGCCACATTCTTCACATGGGTGCGGGCGTGGTGATGGTCGGGCTCGGGGTGGTGATGGCGACGAACCGATTATCGGTCTTTTCCTACTGGCTGCTCGGCACGTTTCCCGCCTTGGCGAGGATTGGTTGATGCAAACAAGAAAGGATATTCCTATGACACGCCGAAAGCTCGCGATGATCCTGGCCGCGATGGCCGTGCCCGCCCCGGTGCTTCTCAGGCCCGGCGCGGCGCGATCGGCGGCCCCGACCCCAGTTATTCTGTACAAAAACCCATCCTGCTCCTGTTGCGAAGCCTATGCGCAGTATCTCGACCAGAACGGCTTCGCGGTGGAGGTGAGGCCAACCAACGACCTCGCGGAAATCAGCCGCAAGGCCGGCATTCCCGCCGACCTCGAAGGCTGCCATACCAGCTTCATCGGCGCCTACGTGGTGGATGGCCATGTGCCGGCGCCAACCATCCGCAAGCTGCTCGACGAGATGCCGGCGATCGTCGGCATCACGCTGCCGGGCATGCCGCCGGGATCCCCCGGTATGGGCGACGAGAAGGCCGGACCGCTGACCGTCTATGCGATCAGCAATGACGGCTCTCCGCCGCGCGTCTTTGCGGAGGATTAGGAATGTCACGAACATACGGACAAGCCACAACATCGCCTTCCGGCGAGCACAAAGGAGGCGCCGCTCAGCACATCGTCGAGCTGCTACGGTTGCGGCACGCCTCTTCCGGTCAGCACAAGAGAACCGCTGCCGATCAGCTGGCTTGGCCGACGCCGCCGACTGATGGTCGGCGCGTCCGCGGCCGGCGTGATCGCTATCGTGTTGGCGTGGCAGTGGAGCTGGCTGGTCGTACTCGGCGTCGCGCCGCTGCTTCTCAGCCTGGCGCCGTGTGCTGTGATGTGCGCTCTTGGCCTGTGCATGCACCGGATGGCTGGCCGCTCGCGCGGCACGGCGGACACGGAAATGACGCCGGCGCGCCAGCAACAAGATGCGGCATTCAATGGAGAGGAGGCGGGCATGATGACCGGTGATTGATCCAGATCAAAATCCCTTTTGGGGTTGTATAACACGCTTACCTCACCGGAGCGGACGCTCCGGATCGCGAATTCCAACCGATACAAGAAAGGCGATGTTCCATGACACAGTTCAACAACCACGTGATCGCCGCTGTCGCGGCGCTCGCCATCGGCCTCGGCGCCAGCCTGCCGGCGTTCAGCCAGGACAGCCAGACGCCCGCGCCCCAAACGCCCCCGTCCCAGAGCCCGCCACCGATGTCCGGCATGCCGCAAGGCGGCATGATGGGGCATGGCGGCCAGGGAGGGATGATGGGCTCCGGTAACCAGAACGGCGGTCAGCAGGGCGGCATGGGTAACATGATGGGTATGATGCCCATGATGATGGGCATGATGACCATGATGACGCAGATGAACGCAATGATGTCGCAAATGAACGCAATGATGATGACCCAGATGCAAGCGCAATGTGGCGGGATGATGCAAGGCGGCATGCAGCATCACCACCACGACGCGTCTCCGAAGTCAGGCGAGGCGCCGGAGAAGGATTGACGCGGAATCCGGCCAGCGCGGTGCCGTTGGAGGGGGAGGGTATGGTGAGGGGCGGCCGTGGGAGTCCTGCCGGACGGTCGCGGCTGCTCGCGATCGGCGGCCGCACTCTCGCCGCCATGGCGGCGGGCAATCTCCTCTGGGAGTTCTTGCAATTGCCGCTCTTCACGCTCTGGAAGACCGCGAGCCCGACGGCGATCGTTTTCGCCGTGCTCCATTGCTGGGCGGGTGACGTGCTGATCGCGTTTTTCGCGCTGGCCGGCGGGATTCTGCTCACCGGTGGCGGCTGGCCAGCGCGCGCCTATTGGCGAACCGCCGCGGTCACCATCGTTCTCGGTCTCGTCTACACCGTGTTCAGCGAATGGCTCAATGTCACGGTACGCGGGAGTTGGGCCTACGCGGCCGCCATGCCGCGTGTGCCTCCGTTCGGCACCGGGCTGTCGCCGCTGCTGCAATGGATCGTCGTTCCTCTCGCGGCGCTGATCTGGGCGCGTGGCGAGATTTCGGATCCGATCCCTCAACCAAAAGGAGATATCTCCGAATGAGTTTCTATCAGCGCCGTGTTCTACCGCGCCTGCTGGATCTCGCGATGCGGCAGAAACTGTTGGCGCCCTTTCGGCAACGGATAATCGACTTCTTAAAGAACGCGTGAGGGGAACGGTAATCGTAGCGTATTAGAAATGAAAGGGCTGGCTTATGTTGTTCGCACTCGGAGACTACCTCTTTGGCATCCTGGTCGGCGTCGTGACGACGCTGGCCGTGCGCGCCATCGTCTGGCCGGGAATGGACATGGTGATCGCCATGCTAGTCGGGATGGGAATCGGCATGGTTCTCCATCTGGTGCTGGGCCTCATGCTGGCTCCGCTTCTCGGCATGTTCCAGACGATGGTTTCGGCGGCGTTCATCGGGATGTATGGCGGCATGTTGTTCGCCATGCGCGACTCGATGGCGGCGGGATCAGCTACGCTCGCGGCGGCGGCGCTGGTCGGCGCGGTATTCGGAGCGATCGTGGTGCTCGGGGTCAAAATCTATGACCGTGCTCTCCGCGGCGCCGTCCTGGACGCCGGGTGAAAGCGCCATGGACAAAGAGACACAGCGCAAGTGGGACAAGGCAAGTCGCACTCTCGATTTCTTCGCGTTCGCCGAAGACCGCCGCCTCGGGCCGCACAAGCGGCGGTTGTTCAGTCAGATGCGGGGCGCGACGCTGATGGTGGCGGCGGGCACCGGCAACGACTTCAAGTTCTTTCCGGCGAACATGAATATCATCGCCATCGATATCAGCCCCAAAATGCTCGATCGAGCCGCGCCGAAGGCGGCGGCGTACTCCGGTTCCATCGAACTTCGCGAGATGAACGTTTGCGCGCTCGATTTCGCAGAAGCAACCTTCGACACCGTGGCGACGGCCTGCACTTTCTGCTCGGTGCCAAAGCCAATCCTAGGGCTGCGCGAACTCCACCGGGTATTGAAGCCCGGAGGACAAATTCTCATGTTCGAGCATGTTCGCAGTGCGATCGGGCCGTTGGGAGTACTCATGGATCTCATGACGCCGCTCTCCAGACGGGTTGGCCCCGATCTCAATCGGGACACCGTCGGCAACGTTCAGAAGGCCGGTTTCCGTTTGCGCCGAGTGGAGAACGTCTATCTCGACGTCGTGAAGATCATCGAGGCCGTGAAGGACGACGCCGTATAGCTCTGCCGAATATCTGCCGAGTAGAAAAGGAGGCATGTATGGTGCGATCGTAAATGCCCGGCGCAAGCCTTCAATCAGCGAGCCCTCTGCGATGAGGATTTATGCGGCCCCGCATTCAACCAACCGGTCGCTCTTGGCAACCATGATGAGATCGTTCTCATGAAGGTTCGTGATCTTCTTGGTTCGCAGCGACACGGTCGCGTAGCCTCAGCCGGCATGTCGCGCGCCGGAGCCGGGCGTGGCACGCTGGCAGGACCGACTTGACCCGCTATGGTCACGCCTCGCCGACGGCTGCCATCTCAACTGCCGGATCGCCGACCTGATTTCCGGCGGCGGCTTTCGGATCGAGGCTCTGGTCAATACGCGGTTTCCGGAGCCGCGCACCCATACCTTTTCTCTACGAAGGCCGAGCCCCGCCGGCATGACGAAAGGAAACGCATGACCCGCACGCTTTGCATCATCCGCTGGAGTGCTTTCGCCCTGATCGGCGTCCTGGCAGCCGCCATCCTGGTTACGGAACTGCGCCCGCGGGGCGAGCCGGCCGGGGAGACGGTGGCGGTGCCGGGCGGCATCACGCTCGGCGGCTCATTCCATCTGACTGACCAGACGGGACGGGACGTCACCGATGCCGATTATCGCGGGCGCTGGATGCTGGTCTATTTTGGCTACACCAATTGCCCGGATGCATGTCCGCTGGTGTTGCAGAAAATCACCTCGGCCCTAAAGGATTTTGGACCGCTGGCCGACCGTCTCGTACCGCTTTTTATCACCGTTGACCCCGCCCGTGATACGCCGATCGAACTTGCCAATTATCTCCAGAATTTTAATTCCCGAATCATCGGCCTGACGGGAAGCAGTGAACAGATTGCGACGGCGGCGAAGGTGTATCGTGTGTACTACGCCCCGAACCAAGCCGATAAGTCCGGCGCCTACCTCGTTGGGCATTCCTCGTTTCTGTATCTGATGGATCCCGCCGGACGATTCGACGCCTTGCTGCCGATGGACTCCAGCGCCGACGAACTCACCATAGTACTGCGCAAAAAGATCTCACGGAAATTCTAAGTGCGCAAACTGCGCGCTGGCCCGTGGCGATATTCCTAAAAGGAGGCTTCGATGCGCCTTTCTCGTTCGTGGCTGGTTGCCTTTGTCGCGGCACTTGCTTGGCCAAGCATGATCTTGGCACATGCAATGCCAAAGACGGAGGAGCCGGCGGCTGGTACCACTCTGCGTGCAGCGCCGGCTGAAGTCTCGATCATCTTTTCCGAAACCGTCAATCCACATTTCAGCGGGATTGTCGTAAGGAATGCCCAGGGGACGCGCGTCGATAACGGCAGCCTCCGACCCGACCCGGGGAATGCCGCACGGCTCACTGTCGGGCTGATGCCGCCTGTCGGTGCGGGGGCCTACACCGTTCTGTGGCATGTTCTCTCCTCGGACGGACATCGAACCCAGGGCAGCTATCACTTCACCGTTTCACCCTGAACATGGATGCGGCACTTGTCGCGCGCGGGCTGGCCAGGGGACTGCATGTTGCTGCATCGCTATCCGTCTATGGCGCAGCGCTGAGCCATGCCTGCATCGCGCCAGTTGCGTTGCGGAGGGCTTCCGCGGAGGTCGCGGCCCATGTCGTGGGGTGTATCCGCGACGTGATCCGCCTTGGTTTAGGCATCGCCATTGCAGCCGGCGCGATTTGGCTTGTGCTGGAAGCGATCTACATCACCGGCGGCGAGCGTCTGGCCGAGCGGGTCGCAGTGCTTGGCCCGGTGCTGTACGAAACCAATTTCGGGCATCTTCTGGCGATTCGCCTCGCGCTGCTTGTGCTCGCCACCGCCGTCTTCGGTCGCGGATGTAGCGGCGGCAGGACGATCGCCTCAGCCGGTCTGGCAGGAGCGGCGGTCGTGCTTCAGGCGTGGCTTGGCCACGGCGCCGCGATGGGGGACACGGAAGGTCATCTGTTGCTTGCCTCGCTCGCGCTTCACCTGCTCGCCGCAGGTGCTTGGCTGGGCGGTCTGGCGCCGCTGCTGATTATCGCGGGCGCCCTACCGCACGCCGCAAGCCATACGGCAGCCTCGCGGTTCTCGATCCTCGGCACCGCCTGCGTGCTGGTGCTGGCAGCCACCACGCTGCTTCAGGGATGGTATCTGGTCGGCGGCATATCGGGGCTGTTTGATACGGCCTACGGCCGAGTTGCACTGGCCAAGCTCGCGTTCTTCGTCGTGCTGCTTGGATTCGCTAGCGCCAATCGCTTTCGGTTGGTACCCGCTCTCATCACCGCGAATGCAAGCGCGGCGCAAACGCAGATCCGCGGAAGTATCCTCGTGGAGGCGCTCGTGGGCCTGCTGGTGATTGTTCTGGCAGGTATTCTGCTCAACCTGTCGCCGAACATGTCCATGGTGACCGGATCCTGATCGGAACAGTGCGGCTGGCGGTGGCCTCGCAACCGAAGCTGGGTTCAAACCGTGATGTTGAAAGGGTCGCCACATGATCTGTTCAAAACTGATGAGGTGGACGGCGCCCGCTCTCGGCATCAGTGCACCATCATGAGGGGTACCGTCCGCCATGCATCCTACTGAACCGCTCCGGGATTTCCGGCAATTGTAATCAGACGACTGCTATGGGGCGGTAATCGGTGCCGGAAGCGAGCATGGCATTGAGGGTGACGACGAGCTTGGGGTCACGGGACGATTTGTTCAAAATTGCACGCTAAGCCGCGTGTGGCGGAAACGTGAAGCGAACATCTTGCGGCGGCTTGCTCCCCGTCTTTCGCGAGTAAAATCGACCGACCCAGGGCGTTACCTGAGTCTGCACGCCGCGCCTGGTGGCCGAGGCGACCTCAGCAGGCGCAGGACAGTGCCCGTTTAACGCTGCCATAGAGCCCCCAGACCATCAGTGCGATCGCGATCCCGTAGATCGCGCCCTCATGGGTCGCGATGAACCCCTGGATCGGCAATCCAAACTGTCCGGCCGCTGGCAGGACAGAGGCGATCGCCGCAATGCCGAGCGGCAGGATCGGCGTGCAGCAGAGCAGCGCGGGCAAGGTTGCAAGTATTGCCCCCAACACGCTTCCGGCTGGGCGCACCCGCCCTCCGTGACGGAGGCCATAGACGCCGAGCGCCACGGTCAGCGCGAGGAGGGCGGCCATGATCACCGCAAGGAGAAACTCGGCCAGCGTCAGAAAGCGTAGCGAGACTAGCCCCAGCGCGCCGCCCGTGCTGGTCGCAGGCAGGAGCATCGCATAGAAAGCGAGCGCCACCAGAAACAATGCCGTGGTTCCGAGCACAGCCCGGCGAGAGTCAAGCGCCATCTGCAAGGCGTGCGTTACCATCTCCGCGCGCTGATAGAGGGAGCAGATCATGATCCGGTCTTTGGCTTGATGAAGCCGTCGATCTTATTGAAAGTGGCGGAGGGTGTCGAGGAAACCACGGCAACATGCCCGTCCGGTGCGATCACCTGATAGACATCGACAAATTTGTGCGGGTTGTACAGGTCGAACAACGCCTTCGTGTCGTCTCCGATCACGAAATGCGGATCATTCAAGAGCTTCGGCGCGGCCTGCTCGACAAATTGGTGCATGCTGGGGCCAGGGTAGCCGCCATTCTGGTAGTCGCGCAGCACGAGGATCGTGATGTCCGAATTGTCGATCTCCGCCTGATGCTGTGCGAAGGTCTTGAGCCCGGCCTTGCAGCTCGGACACCAAGTGGTGACCTGCCAGACCACGAGCGGATGGCCCAGGTAGGTTTTCAGCTCGACGTTCTTCCCGTCAACGGTGAATGGCGCATTGGGCGCGACCATGTTTTGTGGTGTCGGCGCGTTGGTTGGTCCCATCTTGCCCATGGGCGCGGCAATCGCGGTCGCCGAGGCGAGACCGAGGACCGCGCCGGCAAGCAAGGTCGTTCCGCGTGAGGTGTTGGTTCTTGTCATAGGTGTTTTCCTTTCATGCTTATGATTCCTTACTCGTGCCGTCCTGCCGGGACTCTGCGTCCCGTTCACCCCGCGCAGCAGGACAGTTGTTTCACGTCCTTTGTGAAGGTCTGCGCCGCGAGCTTGATCCCCTCGTTCATCACCAGGTAAGGGAACAGCGTGTCGCCAAGCTCTTGCACCGTCATGCGATGACGGATGGCGAGCGCTGCGGTCTGGATCATTTCCCCAGCATTGTGGGCGAGGATCTGCGCGCCGATCAGCCGGTTGCTGCCAGCTTCGGCGACCAGCTTCACAAAGCCTCGCGTGTCGAAGTTGGCGAGCGCCCGGGGCACATTCTCCAGATCGAGACGTCGGGCGATGGTCTCGATCCCTGCCGTCCGCGCCTGCCCCTCGTCGAGACCGACCGTCGCGACCGAGGGGTCGGTGAAGATCACCGCCGGGACCATCGAAAGATCGAGGCTTGCATCTCCGCCGGTCATGTTGATCGCCGCACGCGTACCAGCGGCCGCGGCGACATAAACAAGCTGCGGCATCGTGCTGCAATCGCCGGCCGCGTAGATGTTCGCGGCCGAAGTCCGCAGGTGGTCATCAATCACGATAGCGCCAGCGCGGTTTGTCTTGATGCCGACAGCATCGAGGCCGAGCCCTTCGGTGTTTGGGCGGCGCCCGGTTGCGACCAGCAGCCGCTCGGCCTCGATCTGTCCGGCGTTGGTATTCACGATGAATCGGCCGTCCTGATAAGCCGCGTGGTGAGCTTCGGTTTCGCCGAGAACGCGGATGCCTTCGACCTCGAACGCCTGCTGAAGCGCCGCGCCGAGTTCGGGATCGTCGCGCGTAAGCAGGGTGCTGCGCGCCAGCACGGTCACGTCGACACCAAGGCGTCGATATGCCTGTGCCAGTTCGAGGGCCACGAAGGACGAGCCAATCACCGCGAGTCGCGCGGGGAGTTCGTCGGCGAACAGCGCTTCTGTCGAGGTCCAGTAGGGCGTGTCCGCCAGCCCCGGAACCGGCGGGATCATCGGGGCGGCGCCGGTCGCGATGAGGATGCGATCCGGCGTCAGGCGAGTCACCTCGCCGGTCCGATCGGTAATCGCGAGTGTACGCGCGTCCTCGAAGCGCGCGTCGCCACGCAGCAGCGCGATCCTGGGGTTGTCGTCGATGATCTTCTGGTACTTGGCGCCGCGCAGCTCCTCGACCCGGCCGCGCAGTTGGGCGAGCAAGGCCCGCCGGTCCACGGCCTCCTCGCTGCGCGCGATACCTTCGAACGGGTGGTGCCCCCGCTCATGCCGGATTTCGGCCGCCCGCAGGGTGATTTTGGAGGGCACGCAACCGACATTGACGCAGGTGCCGCCGATCACCTCGCCCCGTTCGATCATGCTCACGCGAGCGCCAGCTTCAGCAGCGCGGATCGCCGCTGCGAAGGCCGCGCCGCCGCTGCCGATGATAGCGATATGCAGTCCACCCCCGTGTGGGATCGCAGCGCCGCGCGGCGCGTCACCGGCCAGCGTCTCCAGCCCATAGCCGTGCGGGGCCAGCGCGACTCTCAGCGCCGCGAGATCAAGGCCATCGCCGCCGTCGATCTGTGCGGTCTCGCGATCGTAAGCCACGTTTGCCTTGACGCCCGGGAGGCCGTTGAGGGTCTTCTCGACCGTGCGGGCGCAGTGCTCGCAAGTCATGCCAGTTACGCGCAGGGTACGAGATGTCATGCCAGGTCTCCGGTTGCGGCGATTCGAGTGAAGCCGTAGGTCTCAAATGGTATTTTGGCTGTGTCGGTGGCTGAGTGATGGAACGGCAAGCGACGGCCCCGGATCACCCCGGTGGATCATGTCGTCACTATTCCCGGTGGCGGCTGTGCGGATTGGTGCGGCATTCGAGCTTGACCTTCTGGTCATGCCCAGTACGCAAAGTCCAAGTCCGCATGTGACAGCGCAGGGCAGGACCGCCAGGATGAGGGGCGCGAATCCGGCGGCTACCAGCCAGCCCCAGCCGCCGACGGCGAGACCACCGCCAGCGGCGAGAGCAAGGCCGCCGATGATCGCCGCGCGGCTGGTCAATAGACGCCGCCAGCCCGGCCTGCGTTCGGAACCCGGACGATTACAACATGCCTGCATGGCCGCAAACTTCTTCTCGCGCGCTTGGTCGAGGACACATGAACCTCTTCAAGTCCATCTGGTGATGATCTATAGATCCTGGAGTAACTCCAGGATCAAGAGGTATGTTTTGAATAGCGTAAAGGACCGTCAAAACCGCGCATCGGCCACTTGGTGCGATAGCCCGTCGATGCCGATCGGCACGGTTGCGCGGCGAGCCGGCTGCGGCATCGACACAATCCGCTTCTATGAGAAGATCGGCGTTCTTCAGCGGCCGCGGCGCACCGAGAGCGGCCGCCGGATCTATGGCACCGCCGAAATCGCGCGCCTCACCTTCATCTGCAGGGCACGGGAACTCGGCTTCTCTCTCGACGAGGTACGCGGCCTCCTCAGCCTGGCCGAAGGAGGTGAACGCCGCTGCGAGGATGTGAAACAGGCTGCCATCCGCCATCGTCAGGACGTGCGCCGCAAGATCGCCGACCTGCGGGCGGTCGAGGCCACTCTGGGAACCCTCATCCGGCAATGCGAAGCGGGCGGGCCGGCGGAATGCCCTTTGATCGAAGCGCTATCTCAGCCAAAAACGGCAACGCTCCCGCCTTGAAGCGTCGCCGTTTAAGACGCCACCGGATGTTCCGTCGAAAATCTCAAACTACGCCTGATCAGAACGGTGCTGGGCAACAATGCGTGACACTGTCGGTGCGCTGATGTTGTAAAGCCGGGCCATTTCGGCCCCGGACTTGCGGCCTGTGATGACGCTCTCGGCGATTTCGCGGCGTTTGCTGGGTCGAGCTTCCTGCGACGCCCGCCGACACGGCCTTCGGCACGGGCGGCAGCCAGGCCGGCGGAGGTCCGTTCCCGGATCATGGCGCGCTCGAACTCGGCGAAGCTGCCGACCATCTGCATCATCATCCGGCCGGCCGGCGTCGTGGTGTCGATGTTCTCTGTGAGCGACCGGAAGCCTGCTCCAGCCTGGGCGATGCGCTCCATGATGTGCAGCACGTCCTTCAGCGAGCGCGACAGCGCGACAGCCGGTCGAGCTTCCAGACGACGACGGTATCCCCCTCTCGCAGATGATCGAGCAGTCGATGCAGCTCCGGTCGATCCCACCGTCCTCCAGATGGGGTGATTGGGGTCTCACCCGGGTGACCGAGGTGGCTGCTCCTCTCGGGATGATAGAACGTGGTCCGGTGTGTGGATCGGCCACAAGCATCGAGGAGGAGCAGCCGTGGAGTATTTTGCCGGGTTGGACGTGTCGTTGGAAGAGACCGCCATTTGTATCGTCGATGACGCGGGGCGGATCGTTCGCGAGGCGCGCGCGGCCAGCGAGCCGGAGGCGCTGGTGG
>JAJZZR010000159.1 GCA_021797465.1 Pseudomonadota bacterium
TAGGCCCTTAGACGCCGGGGCAACCGCCAGGCCCAACCAGCCTGGACAAGGTGCCAACTCCTGCGATGCGGCCGAGCCTGCGGGCCCGGACCGATCGACAGATGAGCGAACTGCGAAGCTTCGCGCCCGGGGCGCGGGGATGGTCGCAGCCCACCCGTCAGGACCCTGACGGGGCGCTCCGCTGGAGTTCTCGGTGACGCTGAACACTGAGGAATGCGGAGCCATTCATGAGCGCCATTGCCGAGGTTCGACCGATCGAGCGGGATCGCCCTGTACGCAGCACGGCGGCGCAGACCGTGCGTGAAGGCGTCGTCGACATTCCGGGTGGCCTGTCGCTGCATCACGGCGGAACCCTGGCTCGCGTGCGCGTTGCGTGGCGCCTGGCCGGGGCGACCGAGAGTCCGGTGATCTGCGCGCTCGGCGGTATCTCCGCCACGCGCCGGGTGTGCCTGACCGAGCAGCCGCGCGAGAGCTGGTGGGCGGAGATGGCCGGCCCGGGACGGCCGCTCGATACCGAGCGCTGCCGGATCCTGAGTTTCGATTACCTGGGCGGCAGCGGCGAGACCACGGGTCCGGCGCCCGGGGAGTGCTTCCCCAGCCTCTCCACCTATGACCAGGCCGAAGTGCTCGTCCGTTTGCTCGATCATCTCGGCGTGCGCGCGCTGCGGGGGATCGCGGGCGGCTCCTACGGCGGCATGGTGGCGCTGGCCTTCGGCGAGCGCTACCCGGAGCGGGTCGAGCGGCTGCTGGTGTTGTGCGCGACCGATCGGCCCCATCCGCTCGGTACCGCCTGGCGGGTGGTTCAGCGCGACATCGTGCGCCTCGCCGTCGAGACGGGGCGGGCGAGTCAAGGGCTCGCGCTGGCGCGCGCGCTCGCGATGTCGACCTACCGCAGCGGCGAGGAATTCGCCGCCCGGTTCGCCGGTCCGCCGGTGTTCGAGGCGGGCCGGGCGCGCTATCCGGTCGAGCGTTACCTTGCGGCGCGCGGCGCCGATTATGCCGCCCACCACCGCCCCGAGGCATTCCTGTGCCTGTCCGAGTCGATCGATCTGCACCGTGTCGAGGCGGACCGCATCTGCGTGCCCACCGTGGCGGTGGCGGTGCGCGAGGACCTGCTCGCCCCGCCCGCCGAAGTGCGCGCGATGGTCGCGCGCCTGCACTCGGCCCGGCTGCACGAGATCTCCTCGATCTACGGTCACGACGCATTTCTCAAGGAATCCCAACAGCTGCGCGGCGCATTCGCGACCGTGCTTGAGAGTTGCTGAGCCGAGTCATTTACGCCCCGCACGTCCCCCTCGATCGGCGCACGGCGTCCCGGGAGAATCCACTCGAGACAGCGCGCCGATCCCGATGTCAACGAAAGGTTGTATGAGTCAGTCCGTTCACCGCTCCTCCCCGATCACCCAGGCCGTGCGCGCGGGCCTGGAATCCGACCCTGCCACCGGCGCAGTGGTGCCGCCGATCCACCTCACCTCGACCTTCGCCTTCCACGGCTTCGGCCAGAAGGGCCGCTACGACTACACACGCTCCGGCAACCCCACTCGCGATCTGCTGGGCGCGGCGCTCGCCGAACTCGAGGGCGGCACGGGGGCTGTGGTCACGGCCACCGGCATGGCGGCCATCACGCTGTGCGGTTACCTGGTTCCGGCCGGCGGGCGCATCGTGGCGCCGCACGATTGCTACGGGGGCACCTATCGGCTGTTCGACGCCTGGCGGCGCCGCGGCGAGCGGCAGGTCGATTTCATCGACTACGCGGACGCGCAGGCCGTGCGCCGCGCGCTCGGCAGCCCGGCGGCGCTGCTGTGGATCGAGACGCCGAGCAACCCGCTGCTGCGCATCACCGACATCGAGCGCTTCGCCGCGCTGGGTCACGCCTGCGGGGCCAAGGTGGTGGTCGATAATACGTTCCTCTCCCCGGCCTGGCAGCAGCCGCTCGCGCTCGGGGCGGACGTGGTCGTGCACTCGACGACGAAGTACCTGAATGGACACAGCGACGTGGTCGGCGGCGCGGCCGTCGCGCGCGGGCAGGACGTATCCGAGGAGCTGGCGTGGTGGGCGAACTGCCTCGGAATCACCGGTGCGCCGTTCGACAGCTTTCTCACGCTGAGAGGGCTGCGCACGCTGCACGCCCGGCTCGAGCAACACGGCCGCAACGCACAGGCGCTCGCCGAGTGGCTCGCCGGCGCGGACGGGGTCACCAAGGTCTACTATCCGGGGTTGGCTCGCCACCCCGGTCACGAGGTGGCGCGCCGCCAGCAGCGCGGCTTCGGGGCCATCGTGTCGCTGGAGCTCGCCGGAGGCCTGGAGGCGGTGCGAGCCTTCACGGACGGATTGGCGTACTTCTCGCTTGCCGAATCCCTCGGTGGCGTCGAAAGCCTGCTGGCCCATCCGGCCACCATGACGCATGCCGCGATGGACAGCGGCGCGCGCGAGCGCGCAGGCCTGACCGACGGGCTGATTCGCCTGTCGGTGGGAATCGAGGCGCTCGAGGATCTGCGCGCCGATCTGGCCGAGGGCCTGGCGCGGGCGGCGCGGGTATGAACAGGTGAATCACCGCATACGCGCACCGCGCTGACTGTCGTGCGCGCTCGCAGGCCCGGCGATCGAGCACTGCCGAGGATCTGTTCCGCCAGCTCGATGCCCGCCGCGCCGAGGGACCGCGCCGCCACGGCGCAAGTGCTCGGTCTTCAGTTGTGTCACTTTGGCGAGGAGGGCGCTCGAGCGCAGCAGATCGGGTATCTCGCTCGCCTGGTCGTCGAACCCCATGCGGTCCATCAGTGCCGGCGGCTCCTCTGGCGCGCGGGTCTGCGCCGTGTGGGCCTTTCGGTTCCAGGAGCACGCTGTTGGTAGGCGGATTTCGCCAGCGGGCGCCTCGAGCCGCCGCGCATGCCGTGATCTTGCCGAGCCGATTGCTGCGGATTCGCGTCCGCGCTCAGGTATTGGCCGTAAGGGCCCGCGCGCCTCAGCGCGTCAGCTTGTCGAGCACCGCCTCACCGGCTTGGCGCGTCGAGACGGCGCGGCCGCTCGGGGCGATATCCGGCGTGAGCGCGCCGGCGTCGATGGCGGCCGAGACGGCCTGCTCGAGCGCTTCGGCCTCGGCGGCCAGCCCGAGGGAATGGCGCAGCAGCAGCGCGACGCTGAGCAGGGTGCCGTAGGGATTGGCGATGCCCTTCCCGGCAATGTCCGGGGCCGAGCCGTGGATGGGCTCGTAGAGGCCGCGGCGCCCTTCGCCGAGGGAGGCCGAGGGCAGCAGTCCCAGCGAGCCGGCCAGCATCGAGGCCTCGTCCGTGAGGATGTCGCCGAACATGTTCTCGGTGACCAGGACGTCGAAGTCGCGCGGCCGGCGGATCAGATGCATGGCGGCGGCGTCGACCAGGATGTGCTCGAGGGCGACTTGCGGGAATTCCGTGCGCACGACCCGTGTGGCTACCTCGCGCCACAGCCGCGACGTCTCGAGCACATTCGACTTGTCGATCGAGACGAGTTTGCCGCGCCGCTGCTGCGCCAGATGCGCCGCGGCGCGCACGATGCGCTCGATTTCCTGCACCGTGTAGGTGCACACGTCGGACGCGCAAGTCGTATCGCGGCGCTTGTCGCCGAAGTAGATGCCGCCGGTCAGCTCGCGTACGAAGATCAGATCGACACCCGTCAACACTTCGGGTTTGAGGGTGGAGGCGCCGAGCAGCGCCGGGTGAACCTTCACGGGCCGCAGATTGGCGTACACACCGAGTGCGCGGCGCAGGCCGAGCAGCCCCTGCTCGGGGCGGACCTTCGCCTCCGGCGCCGACCACTTCGGTCCGCCGATCGCCCCGAGCAGCACGGCGTCCGCGCTCTGGCAGGTCGTGAGCGTCTCCTGCGGCAGCGGCTCGCCCCTCAGGTCGATCGCGGCGCCGCCGAAGGGTCGTTCGATGAGTGTGAGGTCATGTCCGCCGCGCTCGGCGATCGCGCGCAGGCAGCGCACCCCTTCGGCCATCACTTCCGGCCCGATCCCATCGCCGGGCAGCACCGCGATGCGCGCTTTCACGCGTTCGCCCGTCGGGCTTCGTAGGCGGCGATCTCGCTCTCACGCGCGAGCAGGAAGCCGAGCTCGTCGATGCCGTTCAACAGGCAGTAGCGCGCGAACGGCTCGAGCGCGAAGCGCACCGCCGTGCCGGTCGGCAGTGTGACAGTGGCGGACTCCACATCGATGGCGACCTCCGCCCCCGGATGCTCGAGCAACCAGGCGTGGGCATCGGGCTCGACGATGACCGGCAGCAGGCCGTTCTTCAACGCGTTGTTGCGGAATATGTCCGCGATCTGGGTGCTCACCACCGCGCGCAGGCCGAAGTCCCGCAGCGCCCACGGGGCGTGCTCGCGCGAGGATCCACAGCCGAAGTTGTGGCCGGCCACCAGAATGGCGCAGCCGCGCGCCTCGGGCCGGTTCAACGCGAACTGCGGCCGCGGGGTGCCATCGGGCGCAAAGCGCCAGTCCTCGAACAGGTGCGCGCCGAGCCCCTGGCGCGTGGTGGTGGTGAGGAATCGCGCCGGGATGATCTGATCGGTGTCGATGTCGCGCACCGGCAGCACGACGGTGCGCGAGCGCAGCAGGCGTAGGGCTTCCATCAAAGCAACTCCCGGGGATCGGTTACACGGCCGCGCACGGCGCTCGCCGCCGCGGTGAGCGGGCTCGCGAGCAGCGTGCGGGCCCCGATGCCCTGGCGACCCTCGAAATTGCGATTACTCGTGCTGACGGCATAGTGGCCCTTCGGCACCAGGTCGCCGTTCATGCCGAGGCACATCGAGCACCCCGATTCGCGCCATTCGGCGCCGGCGTCGATGAAGATGCGGTCGAGACCTTCGGCCTCCGCCTCGCGCTTGACCTGTTGAGAGCCGGGCACCACCAGCATCTGTACGCCGGAGGCGATCTTGCGCCCGCGCAACACCGTTGCGGCGGCCCGCAGGTCCGACAGACGCCCGTTGGTGCAGCTGCCGAGGAACACGACGTGCACGGGTTGCTCGCGAATGGGCTCGCCGGGGGTAAAGCCCATGTAAGCCAGCGACCGGGCGAACGCCTGATCATCGGCGCGTTCCGGGATGGTTGCGCCGATCGACATGACCATGCCGGGGTTGGTGCCGTAGGTGACCATGGGCTCGAGCGCCGCGGCGTCGATGTCGACTTCCCGATCGAAGCGCGCGTGCGGATCGCCCGGCAGTTGCCGCCAACGCTCGAGCGCCGCCGCCCACGCCTCGCCCTGGGGCGCGCGTGGCCGACCCGCCAGATAACGGAACGTCGTCTCGTCGGGAGCGATCATTCCGGCGCGCGCGCCGGCCTCGATCGACATGTTGCACACCGTCATGCGGCCATCCATGTCGAGCGCGCGGATGGTCTCGCCGCGGTACTCAATGACGTGTCCGGTTCCACCGGCCACGCCGATCTTGCCGATGATGGCGAGGATGAGGTCCTTGGCGCCGACGCCCTTGGGGAGCGTGCCGCGTACATTGACGGCCAGCGTGCGCGGCTTGCGCTGCAACAGGCATTGGGTGGCGAACACGTGCCCGACCTCGGTCGTGCCGATGCCGAAGGCGAGTGCGCCGAGCGCGCCGTGCGTGCTCGTGTGGCTGTCGCCGCACACGACGGTCTTGCCGGGCTGCGTCACGCCGAGCTCAGGTCCGATGATGTGCACGATCCCGCGCCGGGCATCGCGCAGGCCGAGCAGCTCCACGCCCATGTCTGCGCAGTTGTGTTCGAGCTCGCGCACCTGACGTGCCGCAGCGTCGAGCGTGATGGGCGTGCCGCCGAAGATCTGCTCGGTTCGCGTCGGCGTCGAGTGATCCATGGTGGCGAAGGTTCGTTCGGGCCGCCGCAGGCGCAGACCGCGCTCGCGCAGCACCGTGAAGGCCTGCGGCGAGGTCACCTCGTGAATCAGGTGCAGATCGATGTAGAGCACCGCGGGCGTGTCGGCCGTCTCGGGCACCACTTCGTGGGCACGCCAGACCTTCTCGAACAGGGTCAGGGGTGAGTTCATCAGGCCATCGCCGCGGTTCGTGACGCCTTCATGTCGACGTGATCGAGCCACCCCCAGCGATCGGGCGTCGCACCGCTGAACAGTCCGAAGAACGCCTTCTGCAGGACCTCCGTCAGCGGGCCGCGCCTGCCGGTCCCGACCGTGAGGCGGTCGACGGTACAGATGGGAGTGATTTCGACGGCGGTACCCGTGAAGAACGCTTCATCGGCAATATAAAGGAGTTCGCGCGGGATGGCGCACTCGCGCACCTCGATGCCTCGCTCGCGGGCAAGACGCATCACCGTGTCGCGGGTAAGGCCGCCGAGCACCGAATGCGACAATGCCGGGGTCAGCAGCACCTGATCCTTGACCACGAAGAGGTTCTCGCCGGAGCCCTCGCTCACGGTGCCGTCGGGCGCCAATCCGATACCCTCGTGAAAGCCGAGGCGACGCGCCTCGGCGCCGATGAGCTGGCTCGAGAGGTAGTTGCCGCCGGCCTTGGCGAGCGCCGGCAGGGTGTTGGGTGCGACCCGATGCCAGGAGGAGATGCACACGTCCACGCCTTGCTCCTCGCTATCGTGCCCCAGGTATCTGCCCCATTCCCAGGCGGCCACGGCCACCTCGGTCGGCGGCTCGGTCTTCGGCGTGACGCCGATCTCGCCGTAGCCACGGAAGGCCACCGGCCGGATGTACGCCCCATGAGCGAGCGCGTTGGCGGCGATGACCTGCCGGCAGGCCTCGTCGATCTGCTCGGCCGAGAACGGCATGCTCATGCGGTAGATCTTCGCCGAGTCGAGCAATCGTCGGGTGTGGTCGCGCAGGCGGAAGATCGCCACGCCCTGAGGGGTCTCATACGCGCGCACCCCCTCGAATACGGACGAGCCGTAGTGCAGAGCATGCGTGAGGACGTGGACCGTGGCCTTCTCCCACGGAACGAGCTTGCCGTTGAACCAGATGAACTTCGTGGCCGGTATGGGCATAAACGGTCTCCCGGGATGCGCTTCCAGTCAATGCGTTGAATCCGCGTGCGCGCCCGCGGCGCGCTCCTCGCGCGAGCGGTTGCCAGCGGCCGCCTGCTCGATGCGGTTGATCACCTCGAGGAACGCCTGGGTGCTCGATTCCACGATGTTGGTGCTCACGCTCGAGCCGCGGTACGTGCGTTGATTGTACTCCACGTACACCAGCGCCTCGCCCTGCGCATCCTCGCCCTCGGTGACGCCGCGGATCTCGAATTTTCGCAGCATCACACCGATTCCGGTGGCCGCCTCGATCGCCTTGAAGGCTGCATCGACCGGTCCGTCGCCCTCGGCGGTGTGCTCCACGACCCGCCCGTCGCCGTGGCGCAGCCGCACGCGGGCACTGGCGGCGCCCTCAGTCACCGCGTGAGTCTCCAGTCCCGCAAGACTCCAGGGTCCGGCCGCGGTACCCTCCGCGCGCAGCACCAGCGCTTCGATATCCCCGTCGAAGAGCTCCTTTTTCTTGTCAGCGAGCGCCTTGAACTGCTCGAACACATCGTTGAACTCCTCGTCCGCGAGCTCGAAGCCGAGTGCGCGCACCCGCTCGCGCAGGGCGTGCCGTCCGCTGTGCTTGCCGAGGATCAGGTGGCTGCGCGACAGTCCGACGTCCTCCGGGCGCATGATCTCGTAGGTCGAGTAGTGCTTGAGCACGCCATGCTGGTGAATGCCGGCCTCGTGGGCGAAGGCATTCTCTCCGACCACCGCCTTGTTGCGCGGCACGGGCATGGCGGTGATGCTCGAGACCAGCCGCGAGGTGGGGTACAGCCGGGTGGTTTGGATCCCCGTGGTGACATTGAAGAACGTCCCGCGGGTCTTCAGCGCCATCACCACCTCCTCGAGCGAGCAGTTGCCGGCCCGCTCGCCGATCCCGTTGATGGTGCACTCGATCTGGCGGGCTCCGGCCACCACGGCGGTCAGGCTGTTCGCCACCGCCATGCCCAGGTCGTCGTGACAGTGCACCGACAGGCGTACCCGCTCGATGCCGCGCACGTTCTTGCGCAGATAGCGGAACAGCTCGGCGAATTCATCCGGGACGGTATAGCCGACGGTGTCCGGGATGTTGACGGTGCTCGCGCCGGCGTCGATGGCCGCCTCGACGACCTGCGCCAGGAACGGCAGCTCCGTGCGCGAAGCGTCCTCGGGAGAGAACTCCACGTCCTCGCACAGCTCGCGCGCCCGCCGCACGCCCTCGACGGCCGCGCGCAGGATCTGCTCTTCGGCCATGTTGAGCTTGTACTGGCGGTGGATGGCGCTGGTGGCGAGAAACACGTGCACGCGGCGGCGCGGGGCGTCCGCGAGCGCGCGCGCGGCGAGCTCGATGTCGTCGCGATTGCAGCGCGCGAGCGCCGCGATCACCGGACCGTGCACCTCGCGCGAGACCGCCTGCACGCTCTCCCAATCGCCCTTGGAAGCGGCGGGGAAGCCAGCTTCGATGACATCCACGCCGAGCTCGGCGAGCGCGCGCGCCACGCGCAGCTTCTCCGGCCGCGTCATGCTGCAGCCCGGGGCCTGCTCCCCGTCGCGCAGCGTGGTATCGAAGATCAGGACCTTGTCGGGTTCGGCTGCCATGGGTTGCCCTCCTGCTCGGCTTGCTTAGGCGCGCGGGTCGTTCAGCCAGGGCATGCGCGCGCGCAGCGCGGCGCCCACTTTCTCGATCGGATGGCGAATGTCGCGCTTGAGAAGCCGCTCGTAGCGCTTGCGGCCCGAGGCGTTCTCGCGAATCCACTGGCGGGCGAACGTGCCGCCCTGGATCTCCTGCAGCACCTTGCGCATCTCCTTCTTGACGCGCGCATCGACGATGCGCGGGCCGCGCGTCAGGTCACCGTACTTGGCGGTCTCGCTGATGAACTGGTGCATCTTGGTGATGCCGCCCTCGTGCAGCAGATCGACGATCAGCTTCAGCTCGTGCAGGCACTCGTAGTAGGCGACCTCGGGTTGATAACCGGCCTCGACCAGCGTTTCCCAGCCGCGCACCACCAACTCGGTCGCGCCGCCACAGAGCACGGCCTGCTCGCCGAACAGGTCCGTCTCGGTCTCCTCGGCGAAGGTGGTCTCGAGCACCCCGCCGCGCGTTCCGCCGATGCCGTGCGCGTAGGCGAGGGCGCGCGCATGCGCTTTGCCGGTGGCATCCTGCGCCACGGCGATCAGGCACGGCACGCCGCGGCCCTGCTGATACTGCCGGCGGACCAGATCGCCGGGGCCCTTCGGGGCGATGAGCACCACGTCGAGATCCTTGCGCGGCTTGATCTGCTTGAAATGAATGTTGAAGCCGTGGGCGAACAGCAGCGTCGCGCCGGGCTTCAGCTGCGCCTCGATGCTCCGGTAGAGCGACTTCTGGGCCATGTCCGGCACCAGCATCGCCACCAGATCCGCATCGTGGGCCGCGCGGGCCGGCTCGGCCACCGAGAGCCCGTCTTTCTTGGCCTTCTTCCAGCCCGGGCCGCCGCGGCGGGCGCCGACGACGACGTCGAAGCCGCTGTCCTTCAGGTTCAGCGCATGCGCGCGGCCCTGGCTGCCGTAGCCCATGACCGCGATGCGCGCTGCGCGCAGGGCCTTCTTGTCGACGTCTTTGTGCGAATACAGCTTCATCTCGATTCTCCAAATCGGCCCATCGGCCCGGATGTCACAGCACAGTCACGGCATGACACCTCATGCCATGACACGCATAAAAAACCCCGCAGCGGCCATTCGGGCCGGTGCGGGGTTTTTGGTGTCTTCTCTCACTCCTACCTGAGGTTCCTCAGGCGGCCACGGGCACCCCGCACCGGCTGCCCGCAAGGAGCAGCAGTCCGATAAGAAGTACCGGCAGTCGGCCGAGACGAGCGTCTGGCGCGCGTTGCGCCAGGTGAAATCCGGTCATGTCTGCTGCGGGTACCACGGGCCGTCGTGCCTGGGTGAGAGATTAAAGTGGAGATGATGGGACGGATGTCAGCACAAGCGGTGCGATGTTGTCAATTGGCGCGGAGGCGCTATGCTCGGGGGCGTGTCGCATGAAACGCTATTGAGCGCTGATCCGGGCGAGAGCCGGCCGCTGTGGCTGCTCACCGAGAGGGAGCTCGAGCCTTGGCTCGCCGGACAGAACGTTGCGGTGGTCGATTGGGTTCGCGCCCACGGCTTTCGCGCCGAGCGGCATCGCGTGCTGACGCTGCCCGGGGAGCCGGGCGTGGTGGGCGCGGTGTTCGGCCTCGGCGCGCTCGAGTCGGCGGAGGATCTCGGTCCGTGGGAGGCCGCCGGCGCCCCGGAGCGCTTGCCGGCGCTGCCGTGGCGGTTGGCGACGCCGCTCGGGCCGCATGCCGCGACGCAGTTCGTGCTCGGGTGGCTTCTCGGCGCTTACCGTATGACTCGCTACCGCGGCGGCGCACGGTTCGAACCGCGTGCGGCGTTGATCGCCCCGGCGCAGGCCGATCTGCTCTACGCGAGTGCCGCGGCGCGCGCCTGCGCGCTGGCGCGAGATCTGATCAACACTCCGGCCAACGACCTCGGGCCCGCGGAACTGGCCGAGTCGGCCCTGGCGCTGGCGCACGAGCACGGGGCGCGCGGCCAGGTGCTCGAGGGGAGCGAGCTCGAGGGCTTCCCGCTGCTGCGGGCGCTCGGTGGCGG
>JAJZZR010000463.1 GCA_021797465.1 Pseudomonadota bacterium
CGCGCACCACGTCGTGCGGCTTGATCGGCAGCATGCTCGTGAAGACCTTGTTCTTCTCCTCGCCGATGGCATTGGGCTCGAGCGCGGTCGGCGGCTCCATGGCGACGAAGGCCAGGATTTGAAACAGGTGGGTGACCACCATGTCGCGGAACGCCCCGATCGCGTCGTAAAACTGCGTGCGTTTGTCCAGGCCGAGCGTTTCCGGCACATCGATCTGCACGTGCTCGATGAAGTTGCGGTTCCAGATCGGCTCGAACAGTCCGTTGGCGAAGCGAAAGGCGAGAATGTTCTGTGCCGGCTCCTTGCCGAGGAAGTGATCGATGCGGAAGATCTGCCGCTCGTTGAACACCTCGTGCAGCTTGGCGTTCAGCGACACGGCGCTCTGCAGGTCCGTGCCGAAGGGCTTTTCCATGATGATGCGCGAGCGCTCCACCAGCCCCGCCTCGCCCAGCAGGCGCACGATGGAGAGCGCGGCGCTCGGCGGCACGCTCAGGTAGTGCAGCCGCTGCGGTTCACCCTCCAGAGTGCCCTCGGCGCGCTCCACGGCGGCCCTGAGCGTCGCCGCGCCGCCGGAGAGGGAAACGTAGTCCATGCCCTCGGCGAAGGCCGCCCACTCCGCCGGCGCCACCTTGCCGCTCGAGGATTCCTCGATGGCGGCGCGGGCGATCCGCCGAAAGCCCTCGACGTCCAGCTCATCGAGCGACACCCCGACGATGCGGCAGCCGGGAATATAGCCGGCCGCCACCAGGTGAAAGAGCCCCGGAAGAAGCTTGCGGCGGGCCAGGTCGCCCGTCGCCCCAACCAGAACCACGACTTGCGGATGTCGCGGACCGACGCCGAGCGGTACTTTAGCCATCCTGAACAGCCTTCCATCGAGTGACGAGTAGGATCCGAAGGATAGCGATCGAACGCCCGCGAATCCATCGAGGCGCGCGCATGCTCCTCAGGCGGCACGGTCTGGATTATCGGCGCGCTGCGGCAACCACCCCATCGAGCCCGGCTCGCCGCCATGCCCAACCCGGCTGTGCCGATGCGGGAGGTCGGGACGAGATCTGCAGGGGACTGTATCCCCCCGCTGCATTCGCATTCGCGGCCGCCGCGCCTCGGACGCACGCGATCATCGACGACGCGCAGCGCAGAGCGCTTGCCCGCAGGCCCAGCCACCGCCCCATGCACGCTCAGGCCGCAAACACCCCGGCCGGCGCACCGGCCATCCCGCCGGACGTGCTCGCACACCATTCCCGGCGGGCCCCGCAACTCGGCGTTCTTGCCGATTCCGCCGCGCGCCCGTGAACGGTGCCCGCGCCGGGCGCGTCCCGGCGCGGGCCCGTCGACCGCCCGCCAGACTCAGTACAACGACGCGGTGACGTTCAGACTCGCAAACAGCGGCATGTTGTATATCTCCCAGAGAAACGCCGGGCCCGAGTAGCCAAATGCGGGGGAGTTCGTCTGTATTCCGGGCGAGTAGAACGGCGAGTGTCTGTTGAAGAGATTGTCGACGTGCAGCGCCACCCTGACCGACTTGAGCGCGCTCCGGTGCACGTTCCAGGTGTAGGCCCCGGTCAGGTTCACCGTTCCGTAGCCGCCAAGCTGGTAGTTCGTCGTGACGCCGGTGAAGATGCTGGCGATGTATTCCGCGCCGGTGTAGTGCTCGCTCAGACTTCCGTACCACGGACCATGATCGTACTCCAGGTCCAGGTTCGCGGTCTCCACCGGAACATTCGGCTGGAGCATCCCCTTGGTAAACGCCGCGCCGCTCGTGGTCGTGAAGTCCGTCGTGTAGACCGCGTGCGTGTAGCCCGCATTGCCGTCCAGCTGCAGGTGAAACGGCAGATCGACCCCGCCGCCGAGCGTACCTCCCCTGAACACCGCGTTCCCGGCGTTCGTCGTCAAGGTGATACCCGTCAGGACGTTGAAGGTGGAACTGAAGATATTGGTAAAGTCGCGATTGAAGAACGCCACTTCCCAATGGTAGTAAGGATTCCTGAAGCGAAGACCGACATCGATGTTATCGACCGTCTCGGGTTTCACGACCACCGGCAACGGCTGCTGTCCGCCGATCTGCCCGTACAACGCGCCGATGGCCGGCGCCCTGGTCGACTGGCCCCAATTGACGTAGGCATTCAGCTGCGGCGTGAATGCGTAGTTCACGCCGACCGAATCCTCGAGATACGTGTAGAGCTTCGTTATCGAACCGGAGTGCTGATAAAAATATCCCTGATCGTCATTGGAAAACATGCTCAGCCGGGTCCATTTCACTCCGGGGTAGATGTGCAGTTTGCCGCCCAGCAGCTGGATGTTGTCCTGAATATAGGTCTGCATCCAGGTCTGCCCGTCGTGCTCGATCCATGCCACATTGTAGCCCGACTTATTGGCGGGCACCGGCCACGATCCGTACCACGACTCTGTAGAGAGCATCGGGGCGACGAAGCCGGACGCGCCCACCTGCACCGTGTTGTCCGGCAGCAGCAGCGTCAGATGCCCCATGGCGCCCATCTCGGCGTAATTCTGAATATAGCGGTGATAGGCGGTGCCGGCCTCGGCTGAGCCGAATTGACTCCTCGCCGCCGCGCAATCGTAGGCCTCCGGATACGGCGGCGCGCTGAAGAACGAGTTCAGGTCGCTGCAACCATCGAGCGCGTGGCTCAAGTCATTGGCGTATCCGTCATAGACGGCCGCTCCCGCGCTGGGATTGTAGTAGATCGGGTTCACCCAGGAGGTCCGATCGTTGTTCGTGCCGACATAGAAGGCCCGCACGTCGCCGATCATCCACGGATTCAGCAGCGACTTGGCCGACAATGCCACGAACGTGGATTGCGTCTCCTGGTTCTGGAAGGAAACGTTCGTCGGGTAGTTGTAGTCGTAGCTGTGTTGCGCCAGGATCGGCGCGGGCACGTAGTTCGGCGTCTGCCCGTTCGCGGCGTTCACCAGCGCGATCAGCTTGACGTGACCCGCCGACGTCGGCTGCACGGCCGCGAAGTAATACGAGTTCATGTGCTCGACGACATTGTTCCAGGGTCCATCGACACGCATGCGCTCGAACTTCGCGACCACCCGCAGGCCGTGCAAGGACTTGATGGCGCCGGAATTGACCGACATGTGGTCCACCATCTCGGTACCGCCGCCCGCGTACACGCCGCCGGTCACCCCGAGCCGCACATCGAAGTGCTTGCCCGGCAGGGCCGGGACGAAGGCTATGGTGCCGCCCAGATCGTTTATCGAGGATTCCGCCTGGGTGCTCGCGCCGCTATAGACATGCGCTCCGCTGACGTCCATCGCGACGATCGGCTGCCCGATCGCCTGGTCGGAATTGCCGAAGAACCCGCCGGCGAATGTATTGAGATCCGGCACGCCGTCGAAGGTGGTGCCGAGTTCGGAGCTGCGGAAACCATCCAATGTAAACGCGGTGCCGCTCACGACGAAGCCGCCCGCACCCAGCGCCCGCGCGTTGAATCCGGGGACGTTGTTCAGCACCTGCGTGACGCTAACTCCGGGGCTGACGTGCTTGAATTTTGTGGCGCTCACCGTCGCCACCGCTTTTTCCGCGCCCACGATGAGCACTCGCTGCAATTTACCGGCGGGCAGCGCCAGGGAGTTGCCCGACGTGGGATCGCTCGTGTCGGTCGCGACCAGCGGCTGGCCGCCGGCGTTGCTCCTGCCGGCCTTTTGCGGCGCCGCAGACACCGGCGCGGCCGCCAGCAGCGCCGCGCACGGAAGAAAAATCGCCACTGGGCCGATGATCTGTCGAACCATCTTGCGAATCTCACTGGACATTGCTGACTCTCCTACGTTGAATCACGACACATCCGCGCGCAAAGGAACAGGGCAGTCGAGCGGTAGGCCACGCCGAGCGGACGGCCGGAATTCATTGGTGAGCGTCGAGCAATCCCCCGGCAGCCGCACGGCGATTGCATGCCGCGCACCTTCTGCAACGCCCATCAGTCCATAGCGCACGTCGGATCCGGCGCCGCCAGAACGGCGCGGCGCGATTGCGCTTTCCACTCCACTTCCCGCTTGCCCCCGCCAACAGGTCGCCTCCGGGACGATTCGTCTCCAGAGACAACGAGTCTATTCACGTAGAAAAACGTTTAACTTTGGTTAAACGATATACCCTGCAGACAGACCCGGTCAAGAGACATAACGTTGTGGCTCGCCGCAAGAGTTCTCACTCGTTGCGAAAACACCACATGTCGTTGAATACGGCATCGCGGCGGCTGACAGTGCGCGACTTCGGCCAGGAGCGGCCGCATTACCGATTACCTCGACGCCAGCGGCCACGGACGGCCGCGGCGAGTCGCCTATTTCGACCCCGGCACCATTGCGCAAAGCCGACAGCGCCGACGCGATCACGCCCGGATGGCGTTTACCGCATGGTGCGCGAGTACTCGAAAGCCTTGGAGTTCGAGATCGGCGCGCATTCGCTACGCGCGACGGCCGGGACCCATGCGCTCGATCCCCAGGCCGACATCGCCAAGGTTCAAAAGTGGCTAGGCCACGCCAACATTGCAACGGCCAGGCCATACGACCGGCGCAAGACGCGGCCGGAAGATAGCCCGACGTTCAAAGTGAGCTACTGACGCACTCGCTCAGCGGCGTGGCGCGGGACGCGCAAGTTCACAAACACCGCTCCGCCCGCTCGAATCAACGGCTTGAGTGTTTCAGAAGTCGATTTCATAATGGCGGCCGGTTTTGTCCCGCGGACGATGACATCCCCATGAGCACCGTGCCCCGCCGGCCCCCTTCCGCGAAGAAAATCCCTGTCGAGGTCGATATTCCGGCGAGCCGGCTCGACGAATTCGACCGCGCCATCACGGCGCTCGCCGCCGGGGAGCGGCCGCGGATGGATACTCTGGCGCGGGATGAGGGGGAGATCGTCCGCCGCGCCAGGGCCGCCCTGGCGAGGATCGAGGCGTATCCGGGTACCGGGCAGGCGCGCCGGCTGGTGAAGTGCCTGGCCGGGCTCTACAACGGCGAGGACTATCCGGTCGACCTCGCGGAGCTGCGGGCGCTCGACACCGAGCTCGCCAATGCCTGCCTCGATTACCTGAACTATGACCGGCTGGGCAAGCGCGAGGTCCACAAGCACCTCGAGAACGGCGATCGCGACCTGCATCGTTGGTTTAAGCGCTATGACCTCCTGCCGCGCGATTCATGAGCGGCACCGTGTCTGCATCGCTCTCCGAGGCCGAGATCGAGCGGCTGACGGCGCTCCTCGCCGCGAACCGCAATCCCGGCGCGCTCTCGCTCGAGGCGGTCGATGGCCTCTTCTGCGCGCTCATCGCGAGCCCCACCCTCGTCATGCCGCACGAGTACCTGCCGGTGATCCTGGGGGGAACGCTGGAGGCCGGGGGACTGCTCGGCGACCTCGCGGGGGTGCAGGAGATGATGGGACTCTTGATGCGCCTCTGGAATGCCATCGCGCACGACTTCGAGCACGAGGGTGCGCACTTGGCCTACATCGAAGAGCCCGGGATCGACGGCATCACGGGACGCGCCTGGGCGCGCGGCTACATGCGCGGTACCCGTCTTGCCCCAGCGGGTTGGAGCCGGATTTTTCACGATGACGATGAGGCCCTCGCCCTCAGCATTCCGATCGCGGCGGGCGAGATCGATCCGCAGTGGCCGAAGGAGCCGCTGACCGCGGAGAAGTCCGACGAGCTGCTGCGGAACATGCTCGCCGGCGCGGTGCGCGCGTATCGGTACTTCAAGGAGGACCGGCTGGCGTCTGCGCAGGCGGCCGCGCGGCGCGCGCCGCCCGAGCCCTACGAGCGCGCCGGTCCCAAGGTCGGGCGCAATGACCCTTGTCCCTGCGGCAGCGGCAAGAAATACAAGCGATGCTGCGGGGCCCCGGCGTCCGGCAACCGGGTCGTGCATTGATGGGGCGTATGATCAAGTCCTGGGTGGTCGATCTGCGCCATTTCCTGCTGCCGGATGGCAAGGTGGCGCCGGTGCCGCCGCGGCCGCACCGCCTCTGCGCCTACTGGACGGAGATCGTTTCCCAGGCGACGCAGTACGACGATCCGACGACACTGCTCTGCCGGCGCCGGCCGGGCCATAAACCCTGCGGCACCCTGATCACCATTTTCTTCGACGTCGACAACAACGATGTGCTCTGGTTCTGTCCCCGTTGCCATGACGAGGGGCGCATCGCCGGGTGGGAAGGCACGTTCTGGGACAACGGGGACATTGCCGAGCATTCCTCGTGAGGTCGCCATCATGGAACTCGATACCGACAAGATCGATCAGGCCGTGCTCGCGCTGCTTTCCCTCGGCCGGCACGAGGGGTACCGGGTCTGGAAGGGTTTCGACTGGGCGGTCATGAACCGACTGCATGAGAAGGGCTACATCACCGACCCGGTCACCAAGGCTCACTCGGTACTGCTCACCGAGGAAGGCGTGCGGGAATCCGAGCGGCTATTGCACGAGCTGTTCGGGCGGCCACGGGGCGGGAAGTGACCTCCTCCTTCGCATCGTACCCTGCATGAAATACGGCTACGCGCGCGTCTCGACCGAGGATCAGAATCCGGCCCTGCAGCTCGCCGCCTTGAAGAAGGCGGGTTGCAGGAGCGTGTTCCAGGACGAGGGAATCTCCACGGCGACGGCGCAGCGCCCCGCCCTCGTCAGGTGCCTGAAGACCTTGGCCGGCGACACGCTCATTGCCTGGAAGCTCGATCGGCTGGGGCGAAGTCTGCGGGACCTCATCCACGGGCTCGATGACTTGAAACACCGCGGTGTGAAGTTCCGCTCGCTCACCGAGGCGATCGATACGGCCACCGCGACGCCGGTGCCGCTCAGCTGCAAGGTTTCACCGCAGCTCAAGAAGCTGGATCGATACGAGACGGAAAAGCGCAACTCACGAACGCCGCTGTTACGTTCATGCATCGACCCAGAGGCGCGCGCCAACAGCTCAAGACCCCGACCCCAACGCAGCAGCGGGTCATCGAGGCGGCGAGCCCCGCAAGCGACGCGGCGCCTCTGCGGCACCGCCGCCCGCGCCAGCGCTTCGGCTGGGCGGACCCGGTCCATGACGGATTCAGCCTACGCCTTGATGCGCAGGCGGCCGGTGAAATCGCGCTTGCCGATCGCCACGCCCTTCCAGCGCAGGATGTCGTACGTCGTGGTGGCATGGAAGTAGAAATTCGGCTGGGAGAACGACAGCAGGAAGTTCTCGCCGGTGAATACCAGGCGCCGCTCGCCGGCCACGAACAGCATCTCGCGCTCACCATAGCCCTCGAGCTCAGTCGGCTCGAGCGCCGCGAGCGCCGCCTCGGCGCCCCGCACCAGGGTCTGGAGCTCGGCGAAGCTCCCCGGGTGCGCCGATCGATCCGGGGAGAAGGTGCCGCGGCGCAGGCCCTCGATGGCCCCGATCGAATGCGTCACGGTGGAGCGCACCTGGTAGGCGAACGGCAGCATGTCGGGCGCCAGACGCGCCTCGATGAGCTGCGCCGGCGCCAGGCTGCGCTCGGCGCAGAAGGCCTGCGCTTTCTCGAGCAGGCCGGCGACCGACCCCAGAATCTGCAGGTAGGACGGCACGGTGGCCGCATAAAGGGACAGAGCCATGATCGACCTCGCATCGGTACCCGGGACCGCCATGGTAACCAACAGCGGCGGCGCGCGCAGCCGCCGGGGAGCGCGTATAATGGTCCGGCATGATGCCCCAATTGATCGAGCGCCTGCGCTCGGAGCTCTCGGCGCTGCGGGAGCAGGGACTGTACAAGAGCGAGCGCGTCCTGGCCGGCCCGCAGGGCGGCCGGGTCACCACCGGCGGGCGCGAGGTGATCAACCTCTGCGCCAACAACTACCTGGGCCTCGCCAACGACCCCGACGTGCGCGCCGCGGCGCAGGCGGCCCTCGAGCAGTACGGCTTCGGGATGGCCTCCGTGCGCTTCATCTGCGGCACGCAGACGGTGCACAGAACGCTCGAGCAGCGCTTGAGCGGCTTTCTCGGCACCGAGGACACCATCCTCTACTCCTCGTGCTTCGATGCCAACGGCGGGCTGTTCGAGGCGCTGCTCGATGAGCGCGACGCGATCATCTCCGATGCGCTGAATCACGCCAGCATCATCGATGGGATCCGCCTGTGCAAGGCGCAGCGACTGCGCTACGCGAACAACGACATGCGGGAGCTCGAAACGTGCCTGCAGCAGGCGGCCGCGGCGCGCACCCGCCTGATCGCCACCGACGGCGTGTTCTCCATGGACGGCACGATCGCGAACCTGCGGGGCATCTGCGACCTCGCCGAGCGCTACGACGCGCTGGTGATGGTTGATGATTCGCATGCCACCGGGTTCATGGGCGCGCACGGACGCGGCACGCCCGAGCATTGCGGTGTCGGGCCGCGCGTCGACATTCTGACCGGCACCCTCGGCAAGGCGCTCGGCGGGGCGAGCGGCGGCTACGTCGCCTCGCGCCGCGAAGTCATCGAGTGGCTGCGCCAGCGCTCGCGCCCCTACCTGTTCTCCAACAGCGTGGCGCCGGTGGTGGCCGCGGCCGCCGTGCGCGTGCTCGAACTGCTCGCGCAGCGCCCGGCGCTGCGCGCGCGGCTGCACGAGAACGCGCGGTATTTCCGCGCCGGGCTGCAGCGGCTCGGCTTCACCCTCAAGCCGGGCGAGCACCCGATCATCCCGGTGATGATCGGCGATGCGACCCTCGCGAGCCGGATGGCCGACCGGCTGCTCGAGCGCGGCGTGTACGTGATCGGCTTTTCCTATCCGGTGGTGCCCCAGGGCCAGGCGCGCATCCGCACGCAGATGTCCGCGGCGCTGACCCGCACCGAGCTCGACACCGCCCTGGCGGCCTTCGAGGCCGTCGGACACGAACTGGGAGTCATAGCGTGAAGGCCCTGGTCAAGAAGGAAGCCGCGCCCGGCATCTGGCTCGAGGAGCTGGCGCCGCCGCAGATCGGTCCCAACGACGTGCTGATCAAGATCGCCAAAACCGCGATCTGCGGCACCGACATGCACATTTTCAACTGGGACGAATGGGCGCGCAAAACCATCCCCGTGCCCATGGCGGTCGGCCACGAGTATTGCGGCCGGGTCATCGAGCTCGGTTCGGAAGTTCGCGGGCTGCGGACAGGTGATCGGGTGTCCGGCGAGGGTCACATCACCTGCGGGCATTGCCGCAACTGCCGCGCCGGCCGGCGCCACCTGTGCCGCAACGCCATCGGCGTCGGCGTGAACCGGCCGGGCGCGTTCGCCGAGTATCTGGCCATCCCGGCCGAAAACGCGTTCAAGCTGCCCGATTCCATCAGCGACGACATCGCCTCCATCCTCGATCCCTTCGGCAACGCCACACACACCGCGCTGGCGTTCAACATGGTCGGCGAGGATGTGCTGATCACCGGCGCGGGCCCCATCGGCATCATGGCGGTCGCCATCGCCCGCTTCGTCGGCGCCCGCCACGTCGTCATCACCGACGTGAACGACTTTCGGCTCGATCTGGCGAAGCGGATGGGCGCGACGCGGGCGGTGAACGTTCAGCGCGAAACGATCGACCAGACCATGAGCGCGCTCGGCATGCAGGAGGGATTCGACGTGGGGCTCGAGATGTCGGGCAACATGACGGCCTTCCGCGACCTGCTGCGGACCATGCACCACGGCGGCTCGGTCGCCCTGCTCGGCATTCCGCCGCAGGAGGCCGCCATCGACTGGAACCAGGTGATCTTCAAGGGCCTCACCCTGAAGGGCATCTACGGCCGGGAGATGTTCGAGACCTGGTACAAGATGGCGAGCCTGCTGCAAAGCGGACTGGACCTGCAGCCGGTCATCACCCACCACCTGCCCATCCAGGACTACCGCGAAGCATTCTCCATCATGGGGTCCGGCCGCGCCGGCAAGGTCATCCTGGACTGGCAGACCCTGTAAGCTCCGCTCAGCGCTCGAGGCTCCTGCAGAAGCAGTAGGCGTACATCTGGCCCCGCGTGCCGAAGCGTGACAGCGTCTCCAGCTCGTGCGCGTAGGGCCGCAGCGGAGCGGAGAATGCCATGAGGCCGGGCATGCGCAGCCGCGGCCCGAACAGATCGACCGCCGCCAACGCCGCGCGCGTCTGCGCCCGCTGCAACAGCTGTTGCGCCCACGACAGGTGCGGACGGATGAATTCCATCCGGTAGTTCTTGATCTTGGCGAGGCGCGCCGCGGCCCGTACCGCATCCTCGAGCGTGCCCAGGTGATCGACCAGGCCGATGTGCCGCGCCGCCGCGCCGGACCAGACACGGCCCTGCCCAATCGCGTTCACCTGCGCATCCGTCATGTGGCGCCCGGCGCCCACGCGCGCCACGAACTGCGCATAACCGCGCTCGATCTGCGAGCGAATCAGCACGCGCGCCTGCGGACCGAGCGGCTGACCGATGGCGAGCGCTCCGGCCAGCGGCGTCGTGCCCACACCGTCGCTGTGGATGCCGAGCTTGGCGAGGGCCTTACGGAACGTCGGGATGATCGCGAAGATGCCGATCGAGCCGGTAATGGTCGCGGGGCTGGCCCAGATCTGGTTGGCCGGCGCGGCGATGTAGTACCCGCCGGAGGCGGCCAAATCGCCCATCGAGACCACCAGCGGCTTGCCGGCGCGGCGCAGCG
>JAJZZR010000352.1 GCA_021797465.1 Pseudomonadota bacterium
CGTAGCCGGGCCGCGTCACATGGGCGTTCTCGAAGCCCGGAATGCTGTGCACCAAGGCGATCTGCACGTCGAACGGCAGGCTGGTGGAGATGCCGTTGGGATAAATCTCGTGCGTCGTCAGGCCCTCGGGCTCGACGAAGATCTGATGCGAGGCGCGGTCGGCGAAGCGCGCCACCTTGTCCTCGATCGATGGACAGTAGCGCGGACCCACGCCCTCGATCAGGCCGGTGAACATCGGTGAGCGATCGCTCGCCGCGCGGATGATGGCGTGCGTCTGTTCGGTCGTGTGGGTGATGTGGCAGGGCACCTGCGGCGGATGTTCGGCCGCGCGGCCGAGGAAGGAGAAGACCGGCAGCGGCTGGTCGCTGTGCTGCACGGTCATCACGCTGTAATCGATGGTGCGCCCGTCCAGGCGCGGAGGGGTACCCGTCTTCAGGCGGCCGACGCGCAGCGGCAGCTCGCGCAGGCGTGCCGCCAGGCGGTTGGACGGGGCATCGCCTGCCCGGCCTCCCGCGTGGTTGTCGAGTCCAACGTGGATGCGTCCGCCGAGGAACGTGCCCACCGTCAACACCACGCGCGGCGCCTCGAACACGATGCCGGTCGCGGTGACGATTCCGCGGACCGACTCACCGTCGAGCAGGAGGTCGGCCACCTCCTGTTGAAAGACCGAAAGGCGCGGCTCCGCCTCGATCCGCGCGCGGATCGCCTGCTTGTACAGCTGCCGGTCGGCCTGCGCGCGTGTGGCGCGCACCGCGGGCCCCTTGCTGCCGTTGAGCGTGCGGAACTGGATGCCGGCACGGTCGGTCGCGCGGGCCATCGCGCCGCCGAGCGCGTCGATCTCGCGCACCAGGTGGCCTTTGCCGATGCCCCCGACCGCCGGGTTGCAGCTCATCTGCCCCAGCGTCTCTATATTCTGCGTCAGCAGCAGGGTGCGCGCCCCCATGCGCGCGGCCGCCAGCGCAGCCTCCGTGCCGGCATGACCGCCGCCGATTACGATGACCTGAAACGTCTGGGCGAATCGCATTGACATAGTGTAGTGCAGCCTCGGGGCCGGCCCAAACGGCGCGGCCGCGGCCCCTGTATTACATTATGATGCGTGCCGTGGAGCGAAGTGGATCGCAATTTCCGACCCTGGCTCTGATCGCCGCGAGCGCACTGGCCTGGGCCGCTCCGGCGGCGGCACATCTGGCGCTCGCGCCGTGCGAGCTGCGCTCGAGCGGCGATCTGCTGCTGGTCAAGGCCGAGTGCGGCCGGCTGGCGGTGCCGCAGAATCCGGCCGATCCGCACGGCCGGCGGATCGATCTGGCCGTGGCTGTGGTGCCGGCGGTGCGCACCGTGCCGCGACCCGATCCGTTGTTCGTCCTGGCCGGCGGCCCCGGCGAGGCGGCCACCACATTCTATGCCGGCGTCGCGAGCGCCTTCGCCCCGATCCATCGCGACCGCGACATCGTGCTGGTCGATCAGCGCGGTACCGAGGGCTCGAACGCCCTCGATTGCCCTGCGACCCGGCGCGGCCGGTCCGCTGAGGCCGGACCGCCGACTCGCGCGCAGATCGTCGCGGCCACCGAGCAATGCCTGCGCCTGCTGCGCAAGCACGCGCACGTACGCGATTACACGACCGACCTGGCCGTGGGCGATCTGAATCGCGTGCGCGTCGCGCTCGGGTACCGCAAGATCGATCTGTATGGCTCGTCCTACGGCAGCGTGGTCGCGCAGGAATACCTGCGGCGCTTCCCGCAGCACGTGCGCACCATGATTCTCGACGGCGTGGTGCCGCCGCAGGTGCCGATCGGCGCGCTGAGCGCGCTCAGCGCGCAGCGGGCCGTCGACCGCATTTTCGCCGAGTGCAACGCCGCGGCCGATTGCCGGGCCCGCTTCGGTAATCCTCTGGTGACCTACCGCCATGTCATGTCAACTCTCGAGGCGCATCCGGTCGAGGTGACCGTCCCGGATCCGACCCGCGGCACGCCGGTCTCGCTGCGCCTGGGGACCTACCAGCTCGGGCAGGTGCTGCGCCTGGCCAGCTATACGCCGGCGCTCGCGGCGCTCCTGCCGCTCGATCTGCATGCGGCGGCGGCCGGAAATTACCGGCCGCTGGCCGGGCAATACCTGTTCATCGACCGGGTGTACAGCCACGCAATCGCCGTGGGCATGAACAATACCGTGGTCTGCTCCGAGGACGTGCCTTTCTATCATGTCACGGCGCGGCAGCGCGCCGCGATGCGCCGTACCTTTCTCGGCACGGCGCCGCTGCGGGAGCTCAGAACAATCTGCAAGCTCTGGCCGAAAGGGCCGGTGGCCGCTGATTTCCACGCCCCTCTGCGCTCGGACGTGCCCGTGTTGCTGCTGTCGGGCGGCAACGATCCGATTACCCCGCCGCGGTATGCGCGGCTGGTCGCGCGAGGCTATCCGCACAGCCTGAGTGTCGTGGTGCCGCAAGGCGGTCATGGCCAGTTGATGGATCCCTGCATGGACAAGGTAATGGCGCAATTCGTGCGGCGCGCGTCGGTGGCGGGACTGAATGTGGCGTGCGTTCACGCAGTGCGTCCCATGCCGTTCTTCCTCACCCTGAACGGGCCCGGGCCGTGAGTCCCGTACCGGCATGATCGAGGCCCGCGCGCTCATCAAGCGCTTCGGCACGCTCACCGCGATCGACGGGGTGTCGCTGCGGGCCGCCGACGGCCGTATCACCGGGCTGCTCGGGCCGAACGGCGCGGGCAAGTCGACCACATTGCGCATCCTGTACACCGTGTTGACGCCGGACGGCGGCGAAGCGTGGATCGACGGCGCAAGCGTTCTTACCCAGCCGCTCGAGGCGCGCCGTCGGATGGGAGTGCTTCCGCACGGCGCCGGGGTTTATCCAAACCTGACGGCGCGCGAGAATATCGAGTACTTCGGGGCGCTGCACGGGCTGCCGCGCACCGCGCGCCGAGCGCGCGCCGCAGAGCTCATCGCGCGGCTGGAGATGGAGTCCTTCGCCGATCGTCCGGCCAAGGGGTTCTCCCAAGGGGAGCGCGTCAAGACCGCGCTCGCGCGGGCGTTGGTGCATCAGCCGCGCAACGTGCTGCTCGATGAGCCGACCAATGGCCTGGATGTCATGGCCGTGCGCACGTTGCGCCGGCTGCTCGGCGAACTGCGCGACGAGGGTCACTGCATCCTGTTCTCGAGCCACGTCATGCAGGAAGTGGCCGCGCTGTGTGACGACGTGATCGTCATCGCCGGCGGCAGGGTCGTCGTCCAGGCCGGGCCCGACGAGCTCAAGGCGCGCGCCGGCACGACCTCGCTCGAGGAGGCGTTCGTTCGCCTGATCGATCCGGACTGTGCGGGGGGCGGCCCGTGAAGTCGATCTGGCGCGTCTTCCGCAAGGAATTACGCGAGACGCTGCGCGACCGCCGCTCCCTGTTCACCACGCTCATCATCGGGCCGCTGTTGATGCCGGCGCTGATCGGCACGGTCATCTTCATGGCCATCCGCCACAGCGGCGCGGCCAATACCGCACCCATCACGCTGACCGTGGCCCACGCCGAGCGTGCGCCGCGACTGCTGGATTTCCTGCGCCAATACCAGGTGCGCATCAGGCCGGTCAATGCCGATCGCGCGCGCGCGCGCCGTCTGGTCGAGCGGCAGCAGGGTCCGCTGCTCTACGTGCCGCGTGAGTTCGGTACGCGGCTGGCGGCCGGCAAGCCGGCCCCACTGCGCCTCTACGCCGACGAATCGGATCGCAGCGTGCAGGGCAAGGTCGAGCGCCTGAGCACGCTGATCGGGCTCTACGGCGGGACGATCGCGCGGCTGCGCCTGGTGGCCCGCGGACTCGACCCACAGCTGCTCGCGCCCATCGCGCTGCATCCGATCGACACCTCGACGCCGCAGAGCCGGGCGGCGCTGACGCTCGGCATGTTGAGCTATGCCATCGTGTTCACGATGTTGATGAGCGGGCTGTACATTGCCATAGACACCACCGCCGGGGAGCGCGAGCGCGGCTCGCTCGAGCCGCTGCTGACGGTACCGGTCGAACGCGAGCATCTGGTGTACGGCAAGATGCTGGCCGCGTGTGTCATGATGCTCGTATCGCTGATTCTCACGGTGGCGGCTTTCGCCGTGACCCTGCGGCACATCGGACTCGCGCGGCTCGGCATGAGCGCCAATTTCGGGCCCGGCGTCGCGGCCGGCATCGTGCTCGGCTGCCTGCCGCTGATTCCGGCGGGAGCGGCCTTGATGACCCTGGTGGCTTCCTACACCCGCAGCTACCGTGAGGCACAGACCTACGTCGGCCTGGTGCTGCTGGTGCCCACGGTGCCGCTCATCTTTGCGAGTATTCTGGGGCTGCAGCCGCGTGCGGCGCTGATGGCGGTGCCCTCGCTCAGCCAGCATTTCATCATCATGAGCCTGCTGCGCGGCGAGCCCCTGCCGAGCGGCTATGTGGTGATTTCCGCGGGCGTAAGCTTGGCGCTGGGGGCCGTGCTCGTTTATCTCGCAGGCCGTTTGTACCGGCGAGAGCGTCTGCTCGGCTGAGCGCACCGGCTGAATGGAGATCGGACCATGAAATGCCTGACGCTGCTCGTATTTGCCGTTGCGCCGGTACTCGCCTGGGCGAGCACCCGCCCGCTGACGACTCTGCGCGTCGCGGCCGAGGCGACGGTCTCGCAAATGCCCGACCGGGTGTACCTGGACGTCGGCGTCAGGACCGACTCGCGCCACTCTCAAGCCGCCGCGTCCCGCAATGCCGACCTCACCTCCAAAGTGCTTGCCGCCGTACGGCGCGCTGCGGGTCCCGGGGCACGGCTGACGACGTCCAACTACTCGGTCGTGCCGCAGTATAGGTACGACAACGACGGCCGCCCGCCGACACTCACAGGCTACGAGGTGAGCAACGTCGTGCGGATTCGTCTGAATGATCTTATGCGTGTCGCGCAGGTGATCGACGCGGCGACCGTGGCGGGCGCCAACCTTCAGCATAACCTTCGCTTTGCGTTACGCGACCCGCAGGCCGCCCGACTGCGTGCGCTGGCTCGCGCGGCACGGCGCGCGCGCGCGGACGCGAGCACGCTTGCCGCGGCGCTGGGCCTGCGGATCGTGCGCATCGTGTCCGCCCGGGAGACGGGCGCTGCGGCCCCTCCGCCGAGCCCGCGAATCTACTCGCAAGCGGTCCGTATGCAGCCCAGGGCGACGCCAATCGAGTGGAGCGCCATTCACGTCACGGCCGGCGTCGGCCTGACAGTGGTCGCCGCGCCTCGGTAGGGGTACGCTGGCGATATGAACCCACCGCCGGCACGCTGCGGCGTGCCCGAGAGGAGGCAGAGATGACCACGGTACGTCACCTGCTCGGTAATAAGAAATCGGCACTCTTCACGATCGGACCGGATGCACCGGTGCTCGAGGCCGTGCGCTCGATGGCAGAGCACGGCGTCGGCGCGCTGCTGGTGATGCGCGGCGAGGCGCTGGCCGGCATCGTCTCGGAGCGCGATTATGCGCGCAAGGTCGTGCTGCTCGGCCGCGCCTCGGCTGATACCCCGGTCGTGCAGATCATGAGTTCGCCCGTTGTGACCGTATCGCCCGATACCAACGTGCAGCGCTGCATGGTCCTGATGACCGAGCGGCGTATCCGCCACCTGCCGGTGGTGGAGAGCGGCCGCGTGATCGGGGTGGTCTCCATCGGCGATCTGGTCAAGTCGGTGATCCAGGACCAGCAGCGGACCATCGAGCAGCTCGAGAGCTACATTCACGGATAGCGTGCGTGAGCATGGTGCAGCGCGGACCGCCGCTCCCATGAGCGCGGTCCGGCCGTTTCACGCGCCGAGAAACATCCGGTAGGCCGGATTGGAAGTCTCGTCCGCGTATTCGTAATGCAGCGCGTTCAGGTGCTGCAGGAATTCGCCGCGCTCGGCCGCCGGCACCTGGATGCCGGCCAGGACCCGGCCGTAGTCCGTGCCCTGGTTGCGATAATGGAACAGGCTGATGTTCCAGCGTGAGCCGATGGCGTCGAGGAACTGCAACAGTGCGCCCGGGCGCTCGGGAAACTCGAAACGGTACAGCAGCTCGTCGCACAGGCCGCGTGCGCGGCCGCCGATCATGTAGCGCACGTGCAGCTTGGCCGTCTCGTTCTCGCTCATGTCGGTGACGGTGTAGCCGCCGCCACGCAGGGACTGGATGACTTCGTCCTTCTCGCTGCGGCCGCGCGCGAGGCCGAAGCTGACGAACACGTGCGCGGCGTCGCCGCTTTCGTAGCGATAGTTGAACTCGGTGATGCTGCGCCGGCCGAGGACCTCGCAGAACTGCCGGAAGCTGCCGCGCCGCTCCGGAATGGTGACCGCGAGCAGCGCTTCGCGTTCCCCGCCGAGGTCGGCTCGCTCCGCTACGTGCCGCAGCCGATCGAAATTGATGTTGGCGCCACTGGTGATGGCCGCGAGCCGCTTCCCGCGCCAGTGCTCGCGTGCGGCCACCTTCTTCAGGCCCGCGACCGCGAGCGCTCCGGCGGGCTCGACGATCGAGCGCGTGTCCTCGAATACATCCTGGATTGCGGCGCAGATCTCGTCGTTGTCCAGCAGCACGACCTCGTCGACATGCTGCCGGCACAGTGCGAAGGTCTCCTCACCCACACGCTTGACGGCCACGCCGTCGGCGAAGACCCCGACTCTCTCGAGCGTCACGCGCTGGCCGGCCTTTAGCGACTCATACATGCATGCGGCGTCTTCCGGCTCAACGCCGATGATGCGTATGCCCGGATAGAGATACTTCAGGTAGACGGACATTCCGGCGATGAGCCCGCCGCCGCCGACGGGCACGAACACCGCGTCCAAATGCCCCTCAGTCTGGCGTGCCAACTCCACGGCGATCGTGCCCTGGCCGGCGATCACATCGGGATCGTCGAATGGATGGACGAACACCATGTTGCGCTCGCGGGCCAGCACGAGCGCGTGCTCGAACGCCGAATCGTAATCGTCGCCGTGCAGCACGACCTCGCCGCCGAGGTCGTCGACCGCCTGAGTCTTGATCCGGGGAGTTGTCTGCGGCATCACGATCACGGCCTTGATCTGACGCCGGCGCGCCGCGAGCGCCACGCCCTGGGCGTGGTTGCCCGCCGAGGCGCATACCACGCCGCGGCGGGCCGCCGAGTCGGAGAGTCTCGCGATGCGGTTGTATGCCCCGCGCAGCTTGAAGGAGAACACCGGCTGGAGGTCCTCGCGCTTCAGCAGCACATGGTTGTCGATGCGGCGTGAGAGACGCGGCGCGGGCTCGAGGGGCGATTCGATGGCGACGTCGTAGACGCGCGCCTTGAGGATCTGCTCGATATAGGGGCTGACCATGAGTGCTCAGACGTTGAGGAAGTCCTGGATGGCGGCGGCGATCGACTGTGGCGCCGATTCGAACAGCGCCACGCCGCCCGGCAGCGGTCGGCGCGAGCGTGCCGGCAGATCCTCGATCAGCGCGCCGAAGCCGCGCGGCCACTCGCTCGAGTGCAGCAGGAGCAGCGGTTGCGCGGTTTGGCGCAGCCGCTCGCGCAGCGGATACTCCCGCTCGGCGGCGGCCGCGGCCGCGGCCTGCGCGCCATTGAGCAATCGCTCGGCACAGGCGGTAAAGGTGCTCGCCAGGGGCGCGTCGGGGCCGCAGTCCGCACGTGCGCCGGCCCAAGCGTGCAGGATGTAGGCCTCGGCGAGTTCGGCCGCTTGCGGTTGATCGTCCATATCGGCGACGGGCAATGCAGCGATGACCACCCGCCTGACGGCGGGTCGCGTTGCGGCAAGCTCCAGGGCGACCAGAGCGCCGAAGCCGCAGCCGACGACGTCGATCTGGCGCAGGCGCATCATCTCGATGAAATCCCCAACCGCCGCGGTGTGCTCGGCGATCGACAGGGTCGCAGCCGCATCCGACGCGCCGAATCCCGGCAAGTCGGGCGCGAATGCCGAGCGGCTTTGGCCAATCAGGGATAGCAGGCCCGCGAACATGCGGCCCGAGAACGGTGCGGCATGCAGCGCCAGCACCGGTGTGCCTTCCTCGAAGCCGCCACCGGCCGGTATCGCCTGATGAACGTGCAATTGGCCGTAGCGGCACTCGAAATAGCCGCGTCTGATACGTGCCGCGGCGAGGGCGGCCGGTTGAGGCGCGGGCGTCGTACGTTTCGCCATGGTGTAAGCCCCATTGTGCCCGAGGTGGCAATCAGGATTAAGCTATTTTGGCGGCCGTGAGCGCCGTGCGAGGTCCCGCCATGCGCAATCTCGAAGTCAGAATCCACAGCATCGCGGCCTCCGCCTGGGATTTCGCGGTGGTGCCGGGGGAGATCCCGCAGCTGACCAACGGCTGCATCCTCTGCCAGGCCCGCTGGCTGACCGCTGATCCCGTCCGCGCGGCTTTCCCACCGCCGCGCCCGGCCCGCCCGGGCGAGGTTGTTCCGGCGCTCGGAGTCTGCGAGGTCATCGCATCACGCAACGATGTGTTTAACGTCGGGCAACTCGTCGTGCTCGAGTGTGGCCAGAGCGAGATGTGCGTGTCCGACGGCCGGGGCGTCTCGGCGCTGCATCCGGGGCAGTCACCCGTGTCGACCGCGCTCGGTCTGCTCGGTCCGCCGGGAATGACCGCCTACTTCGCGCTCACCGAGGTTGCGGCTGTGCGCGCGGGCGACACGGTGCTGGTCGGAGGCGCATCCAGTGTGCCGGGCGCCATGGCCGGGCAGGTCGCGGCGCTCAAAGGCGCGCGCGCGATCGGCATCGAGGACACGTCCGAGAAGTGCATCTGGGCCGTACGGCACGGGGGATTCTCGGCTTGCATCAATCGGCGCAGCGAATCGCTGAATGACCGGCTCTGGCAGCTCGTACCGCAGGGCTGCGATATCTTTTTCGATACCACCGAGGAATGGCTCGGGGTCCTGCTGCGCGGGCAGCACCTGGCCCCGGGTGCGCGCGTGGTGAGCTGCGCACGGTCGGGATCGGGGCCGCAGAGCCGTGCACTCGGACAAGGCGGAATCCGCATCGCCTATCTCGATCCGACCGGCTACCAAGTGCGCCGGGGGGCGTTTCTGAGGGACGCGATTGCCTGGTACGGTGCAGGCCGGCTGACCTGCCGCGAGGACATCGCCGAGGGGATCGAGAGGGCGCCCGAACAGCTCGGCCGCGCCCTGCGCGGCGAGTGTTTCGGCAACCCGCTGATAAAGCTCTGACGAGCCGCGAGGGGCGATCCGCAGTGTCCCGGCCGGGCGGCGCTCAGCGCCGCCGTGCCCTCGAGCGCCCGCGGCGGACGGCGGTTTTCGCTTTGCCGGCCGGCCGTCTGCCGCCGGGACGCCTGTTGGCGGCCGTCTTGTGCACCGTGGACCGGCGGGCTGTCGGTTTGGCGGCGCGCTTCTTCCCGGTCGGTCGGCGCTTGGTTGCCGTCTTGCGTGCCGAGGTCCGGCGGGCAGCCGCTTGGGTGACCGTTCTGGCGGTGCTCCGCTTGGCGCGAGTCTTGGCGCGCGGTGTCACTGCGCCGCGCGCGGCCTTCTTGGCGGAAACCTCCCGGGCGGGTGTTTGCCGGTCGGACGCGGCCGTGCCCGCCGGCTTTTTCGCTGGCGCGACCGTGGCGGGAGATGTCTGGGACCGCGCAGCTCGCCGAGTACGGACGGCGGGCGGCATCGTGCCCGCCTCCGGTGTGGCTCTGGCCCGTTCGTGCAGCGCGATGGCGCCGCCTTGCGGATCCAGGATGTGTGCCACGCGGTCACCGCCCGGTACCCCATGCGGCTCGTGGACGATGCGGCCACCGTATGCTTTGACTGCCGTGATCGTCTCGTCCAGGGATTTTACCTGCACGTAGCTCAGCCAGAGCGGCGGCTTGGACGGATCCTGCATGACATACAGGCCGCCGATCGGCACGCCCGCGTGCTCGATGACCTGATACCGGCCGCCGGCCCCCATCTCGTGCACGGGACCGTGGGTCCAGCCGAACAGCTGCGCATAGAATGCGAGCGCACCCTGCGGATCGATCGTCGCGAGCTCGTGCCAGGAGAAGTGCCCCGCGGGTTCCGCCTGTACGCCTTCCGGCGTCGGCATCGCCGGCGCGAATACCGCGAAAGCCGCGCCTTGGGGATCGGACAGCACCGCGAACCGTCCGATGCCGGGGATGTCGGTCGGGGCTTTGAGGAGCTTGCCGCCGAGCCGCTGAGCCGCTTCGGCGGTCGCGTCCACGTCGGGGGCGCCGACGTAAACCAGCCAGCTCGGCGGCGTGCTCTGCTCCCGCGCCGTATCGGGCTGACGCATCAATCCCGCGACGCCCCATCGGCCGCTCATGCACAGCGTGTAGCCTGGCACGGCGGAGGCCTCGCTGCTCCAGGGCAAGACGCGCGCATAGAAATCCGCCGCGCCCTGGATGTTCGGAGTCATCAACTCGTGCCAGATGAACTTGCCTCGAAGGTCGGCTTGACTCATGGCCAGGTCCCCTTGGGTAAATCGGGCTGCGTCGCGGTTGGTGTGATTGGGCGGCACCGGTAACGGCGGCATTGTGCGCCGACACGCGCCGTTCTTCCAGGTTGGGCTCGCCGCTCAGATCTCGGGAGGGTCGGGTACGGCGAGCGTCGTGCCGAGGGCGACGAACGCGCCCT
>JAJZZR010000448.1 GCA_021797465.1 Pseudomonadota bacterium
CGAGAAGATCGCCTGTCTGACCTGCTACGACGCCAGCTTCGCCGTCCTGCTGGATGCGGCCGATGTCGATGTGGTGCTCGTCGGCGACTCGCTCGGCATGGTGATCCAGGGGCGCGAGACCACCGTTGCGGTGACGATGGATCACATGGTCTATCACTGCGCCGCGGTGGCGCGCGGCATGCATCGCCCGTTCCTCATCGCCGATCTGCCCTTCATGAGCTATCCGACCAAGGAGCGGGCGCTGGAGAACGCCGTGCGGCTGATGCAGGAGGGCGGGGCGCAGATGATCAAGCTCGAAAGCGGCGGCGGGCAGATCGAGATCGTGGAGTTCCTGGCCGGCCACGACATCGCCGTGTGCGCGCACTTGGGCTTGAAGCCCCAGTCGGTTCACAAGACCGGCGGGTTTCGCGTGCAGGGGCGGCAGGAGGAGGCGGCGCTGCGGATGATCGTCGACGCCAAGCGGCTCGAGGCCGCCGGGGCCGACATGGTGCTGCTCGAGTGCATTCCCGCCGAGCTCGGCAAGCGCGTCGCCGCGGAGCTGACCGTGCCGCTGATCGGCATCGGTGCCGGTCCCGACACCGATGGTCAGATCCTCGTGCTGTACGACATCCTCGACATCACCAGCGGCCGCAAGCCCCGCTTCGTGCGCAACTTCATGAGCGGCGCCGGCGATAACCTCGAGGCGGTCAAGCGCTACGTCGCGGCGGTGCGCGAGCGCAGCTATCCGGCGCCCGAGCACTGCTTCTGAGGCCGATGCGCCGCGCCACGACCATCGCCAAGGTGCGCGCGGCGGTGCGCGCGTGGCGCCGGGCCGGCGAGCGGGTGGTCTTCGTGCCCACCATGGGCAACCTGCACGAGGGGCACATGAGTCTGATCGATGCGGCGCGGGAGCATGGCGAGCGCTTCATCGCCAGCATCTTCGTCAACCCCATGCAATTCGGCCCGAACGAGGACTTCGCCCATTATCCGCGCACGCCGGAGCGCGACGAGCACATGCTGCGCGCCGCCGGCTGCGACTTGATGTTCATGCCCGACGTCGAGGAGATGTATCCCAACGGCATGGGGCATGCCACCCGCGTGGAAGTGCCGGAACTGTCGGATATCCTCTGCGGGGAGTTCCGGCCCGGACATTTCCAGGGCGTCACCACGGTGGTCGCCAGGCTGCTGCACATCTGCGAGCCCGATGCCGCGGTATTCGGCGAGAAAGACTTCCAACAGCTGACACTGATCCGGCGCATGGTGAGCGACCTTTGCATGTCCGTGCGGATCATCGCGGCGCCGACGGTGCGCGCCGCCGACGGACTCGCCATGAGCTCGCGCAACCAGTACCTCACGGACGCCGAGCGGGCGCGGGCACCGGCGGTCTATCGGGCGCTGCGCGCGGCGGCGAGCCGCCTTGCGGCGGGCGGGCGCGAGTACGACGACATCGAACGCCAGGGACTGCGCGCACTGGAGTCCGAGGGGTTCCGGGTGGATTATTTCGCCATCAAGCGCGCCGAGGATCTCGGCCCGCCCACGCCCGAGAGCCGGCATCTCGTGGTGCTGACTGCGGCGCACCTCGGCAAGGCGCGCCTGATCGACAACGTGCAGGTGACGCTCTAGCCTTGCGCCGCCCGCCGATGGCGGGCCAGAGACCAGTCGATGTGCTCGCGCAGCAGTGCTGAGGCGCCTGCGCGGCGCCGCCACAGCGCCGCGCTCAGCCGCGGATCGGGCGGCGCATTGCCCAGCGCCACGGCGATGTTGCGCGACCAGCGCTCGTAGCCGATGCGGTAGATGGCCGAGCCGCGCATGCGCGCATCGAACTGCGCTTCGCTCCAGGCGAACAGCTCGGTCAGGCGGGGCGCATCGAGGCCGTGGCGGACCTTGAAGTCGGGGTGCGCGGCGCGGCGCGCGAACTTGTTCCACGGGCAGACCAACTGACAGTCGTCGCAGCCGTAGATCCGGTTGCCGAGGGCCGGGCGCAGCTGCGGCGGTATGGGGCCGTCGAGCTCGATGGTCAGGTAAGAGATGCAGCGGCGCGCATCGAGCCGGTAGGGCGCAACGATCGCGCCCGTGGGACAGGCCGGCATGCAAGCCGTGCACGTGCCGCAGTGGGCGCTCGCGGGCGCATCCGCGGGCAGCGGCAGGTCGGTCAGGATCTCGCCCAGGAAAAACCACGAGCCCGCCTCGCGCGCGATCAAGTTGGTGTGTTTGCCGATCCAACCCAGGCCGGCATTACGGGCGAGCGCCTTCTCGAGCACCGGCGCGCTGTCGACGCACACGCGGTAGCCGAACGGGCCGATGCGCTCGGCGAGCTCGCGCGCCAGGCGCGCGAGCGCCGCGCGCATCACCTTGTGATAGTCACGTCCGAGCGCGTACCGGGACACGTATCCGGCCGTGGGGTCGGCGAGGATCGCCTCGGCGGGCTGCGCCTCGGTCGGCCAGTAGTCCATGCGCACGCTCACGACCCGTACCGCCGCGGGCAGCAGCTGCGCCGGCCGGCTGCGCAGCGTGCCGTGCCGCGCCATGTAGTGCATGCGGCCGTGCAGGCCCTCGTCCAGCCAGCGCAGCAGGTGCCGCTCGTCCTCGAGCAGGTCTACGCCCGCGATGCCGAGGGCGGAGAAGCCGAGGGCGTGCGCGCGCGCGGAAAGCTCGTGCCTCAGCGCCTGCAGATCCGGTGTCGCTTGCATCATGCGCGGTCCATAGTCCCAGTATAATCAACTCCATGAGACTGCCGGCCGCGCTCTACAGCTGCGCTCAAGTGCGGGCGCTCGATCGCCAAGCGATCGAGACGCTCGGCATTCCCGGCTATACCCTGATGCGCCGCGCGGGCGAGGCGACGTTGCGCTGTCTGCGGTCACGATGGCCGGCCGCCCGGCGCATCGCAGTCGTCTGCGGCGCTGGAAACAATGGGGGCGACGGTTACGTGGTGGCGCGACTTGCGCGCGAAGCCGGATACGACGTTCGCGTGCTCGCGGTGACCTCGCCGCAACGGCTGCGTGGAGACGCGCTCACGGCTTGTGAGGACTGGCGCGCCATTGGCGGATCGATACAGCCTTTCTGCGCGCCGGCGCTGGATGCTTGTGACGTTATCGTCGATGGGCTGCTGGGGACGGGTCTGACCGGCGAGGTGCGTGCCGACGTTGCGCAGGTGATCGCCGCGATCAATGCCAGTGGGCTCGCCGTTCTTGCGCTCGATGTGCCTTCGGGGCTCGATGCCGATACCGGCGTCCCGTTAGGCGCGGCTGTGCGGGCCGAGTGCACCCTCACGTTCGTCGCATTGAAAGCCGGGCTGTTTCTGGGCGAGGGCCCGTCCCATGGCGGGGTGTTGTATTTCGATGATCTGGCGCTCACGGACGCGGTGCCGCACATGCCCGTGCCCCGGCTCGAGCGCCTGCTGGCGGGGGAAATCAAACGGGCGTTGCCGCCACGCGAGCACGACGCGAACAAGGGAGATTTTGGGCACGTGCTGATCGTGGGCGGCGGCCGCGGCATGCCCGGCGCGGCCCGTCTGGCGGGCGAGGCGTGCCTGCGCGTCGGCGCCGGCCGCGTGACGGTCGCGGTCGAGCCGCGGAACGTCGCGGCCGTCGGCGCGGGACGGCCGGAGCTGATGTGTCGCGCCCTGCAAGAGCCGGCAGACGTGCGCGATGCGGCGGCCCGCTGTGACGTGATCGCCGTGGGGCCGGGCTTGGGACAGGATGCGTGGGCGCGTGGAGTGTTGGATGCGGTGCTGGATTGCGGCAAGCCGTCGGTCGTCGACGCGGATGCGCTCAATTTGCTCGCCGCGCAGCCGGTGGCGGCAGGTCCGGACTGGGTTTTGACGCCGCATCCGGCAGAGGCCGGCCGCCTGCTGGGTTGTCCGACCGCGGCGGTGCAGCACGATCGTCCGGCGGCGCTCGGCGCGCTGCTCGCGCGCTACGGCGGCACAGTCGTGCTCAAGGGCGCCGGATCGCTCGTCGGACGCGGTGGCCAAGTCCCGGCGCTGTGCGAGCACGGGAATCCCGGCATGGCCAGCCCCGGGATGGGCGATGTGCTGACAGGGGTCATCGCCGGCATCTGGGCCCAATGCCGCGACCCGTGGCGGGCCGCCCGCGCCGGGGTGTTGGTGCATGCTCTGGCCGGCGATGCGGCGGCCCGGCGGGAGGGCCAGCGTGGCCTGCTGGCGGGCGATGTGATTCAGGAGTTGCGGCGCTGCGTCAACGTCTGAATGCCGCCGCCGATACGGCGGCGCTGGGCGCAAGGTTGGCGCGTACGCGGCCCGATGGGCTCGCGCCGCTGGCGGCGGTGTATCTGCACGGCGAGCTCGGGGCCGGAAAGACCACGCTGGCGCAGGGATTTTTGCGGGCCTGCGGTGTTGCCGGACCTGTGCGCAGTCCAACCTACACGTTGGTCCAGGTCTATTCACTGACGGCGCTGACCGTGGTGCATCTGGATCTCTACCGCCTGCGCGGCGCCGAGGAACTCGAGCATCTGGGGCTCACCGAGTGGGCGCTGCCCGGCACCGTGTGGATCATCGAGTGGCCGGAACGGGGCGCCGGGTCACTGCCGCCGGCGGATCTACGGGTCACCCTGCGCCTGCTGAGCGATGTCCACGAGGCGCAACTCCATGCCGAAACGGCTGCCGGCGACGCCTGGCTGAACCGCCTGAGCGGCCTGCAACGGGCGGAATCGAGTTGAAATTTGGGTCCGACTCGTAGAGTATACATCAACGAGTGCTGGGAAACCAATGATCAGGAAGGCTTTTTGCTTGCTTTCCCTGGGGCTGTGCGGTGCTGTAGCGATGCGGCCCGCGCCGGCCGCCGGCCTGCGCGCCGATCATTTGATGCGGCTGAGCGTCGCGACCTGGGCTGAGCAGGCGCAGGCGAGGCTCGACCTGTCCGAGTACACACCATACCGCTATTTCACACTGACGAGTCCCGATCGCGCCGTCGTGGATCTGCGCGGGACTCGGACCGGTCCCGGGCTGCAATTGCCGCGCGTGCACGGGTGGCTCGAAGACGTGCGCATGGGACTTCAGCCCAACGGGGCGCTGCGCCTGGTGTTCACGACGCGCTCGGCCGCGGCGATGCACCTCTCATGGCAGCGCTTCGGCGCCGAACAGCGGCTGGTCGTGCGGCTGAGCGCGGCCGGCGCGCCGATCTGGCATGCGAAGAAGGCCGTCGCGACGCCGCAGGGGCGGGACATCATCATCACCGTCGATCCCGGCCACGGCGGCATCGATCCAGGCACGATCGGCATCGACGGCATCGAGGAGAAGAACATCACGCTCGCCATTGGCAGGCGCCTGGCGCGGCTGATCGATGCGCAGCGCGGCATGCTCGCCACCATGACGCGCGATGCCGACGTCTACGTGCCATTGCGCGAGCGGATGCACATCGCGGAGCGCGATCACGCCAATCTGTTCGTGTCCATCCACGTCAACGATTGCTCGGATCCGCACATCAAGGGCGCCGAGGTGTACATCCTGTCGTTGCACGGCGCGTCGAATGAAGCGGCCCGCCTGGTGGCCGAGCGTGAGAACGCGGCGGACCGATTCGGCGGGATGAATCTTCGCGGCACTTCGCACACGCTGGCCTCGGTGCTGGTCGGGCTGTCTCAGGCTGCGACCATCAGCCGCAGCATGGTGGCGGCGCGCAGCGTGCTCACCGCGCTGGAGCGGGCGCCGTACGTGCCGGTGTGGACCCACGCGGTGTTGCAGGCCCCGTTCGTCGTGCTCAAGTCGCCCACCATCCCCTCGATGCTGATCGAGACCGACTTCATGTCGGATCCGTCTCAGGCATTGAAGCTCACTCAGCCCTGGTTTCAGCAGAGCATCGCCGAGGCCATCTTCCAGGGGATCCTGGCCTACTTCCGCATCCATCCGCCCGCCGGCACACTGTTCGCCGCGGAGCGCGCCGCGCGGTTGCGTCAGATGGTGGCGAGCAACGCCGGTTAGGGCGGCCGCTGCGGCGGCCCGCCGAACCCTGGTACGCTGTGCCGGCGCCGCCGGCGCGCGTCACCCGCACGGATCTCATGCCCATTCGCATCCTGCCCAGCGAACTCGTCGATCAGATCGCCGCCGGCGAAGTGATCGAGCGGCCGGCTTCCGTCGTGAAAGAGCTGGTCGAGAACAGCCTCGATGCCGGGGCGCGTCGGATCGAGGTGGACATCGAGCAGGGCGGCGCGGGACTGATCCGCGTGCGCGACGACGGCTGCGGCATCGAAGCGGCATCGCTGCCGGTGGCCCTGCAGCGTCACGCCACGAGCAAGATCGCCTCTCTCGAGGATCTCGCGGCGATCGGCACCCTGGGCTTTCGCGGCGAGGCGCTGCCCTCGATCGGCTCGGTGGCGCGGCTGCGGCTCGTGTCGCATCCGGCCGAGGCGGCGTATGCGGCCGAAATCATCCTGGAGGGCGGAGCCATGAGCGAGGTGCGGCCCGCGGCGCACCCCCGCGGCACCACCCTCGAGGTGCGCGATCTCTTCTTTAACGTGCCCGCGCGGCGCAAGTTCCTGCGCTCCGCGCCGACCGAGCTCGGTCACATCGCGCGGCTGCTCGAGCGCCTGGCGCTCGCCCGGCCCGAGGTCTCGTTCCGGCTGCGCAGCGGCGAGCGTGTGCTGCTCGATACGCCGGCGGCCGACGACGGGACGCGCGTCGCGCAAGTGCTCGGTCAGGCCTTCATCGAGCGTGCGCTGGCGGTCGGCCATGCCGCCGGACCGGTGCGTCTCGAGGGCTGGATCGCTCTGCCGACGGCCGCGCGCGCCCAGGCCGACCAGCAATATTGGTTCGTGAACGGGCGGTCGGTCCGGGACAAGCTGTTGATGAGCGCCGCGCGCCTCGGCTATCGCGACGTTCTCTATCACGGCCGTCATCCGGCCTATGTTCTGCATCTGACGCTCGATCCGGCGCTCGTGGACGTCAATGCCCACCCCGCCAAGCTCGAGGTGCGCTTCCGCGACAGCCGGCAGATTCATGAGTTCGTGCTGCGGGTGATCGAGCGAGCCCTGGCTGCGACGCAGCCCAGTCCCGCGGCGGTCCCCGCGGTGGGCATCGCGCCGCTGCTCGGCGATGCGCCCCGCCCACCGAGGATCGAGGCCGGCCGCTTCGACTTCGCGGGCGAGGGCGAGCGGCAGTCGCGCAGCCCCTGGGCGGTGGCCGCCGCCGTGCGCGAGCCGCAACCGCTCGTCGAGGCGCCCGCCGAGGCGGCGCGTCCGCTCGGGGAGGCGCTGGCGCAGCTGCACGGCATTTACATCCTCGCGCAGACGCCCGAGGGACTGATCCTCGTCGACATGCATGCCGCGCACGAGCGTGTGCTCTACGAGCGGCTCAAGGCCGAGCGGGACGGCACGGCGGCAGTGTCGCAACAGTTGCTCGAGCCGCTCGTGGTGGAGCTGAAGCCCTACGAACTCGATGCGCTGCTCGCCGAGCGCACGGCCTGGGAGCGTGCCGGGTTCGAGCTCGATGCGCTCGGCCCGGCTCGCCTGGCGTTGCGGCGAGTGCCGCCGCTGCTGGCCGGCGGTGAGATCGTGAAGATCGTGCAATCCGTGGCCGAGGCGCTCGGGAATGAGGCGCCCGGGCATCATCTCGATGCGGTAGCGGATCGGTTTCTCGGCACGCTGGCCTGCCGTGCCGCGATCCACGCCCGGCGCCGACTCACGCTGCCGGAGATGGACGCGTTGTTGCGACAGATGGAGTGCACGGAGCGATCGAATCAGTGCAACCACGGCCGTCCGACGTGGACGCGGCTGACCTTACGCGAGCTCGATCAACTCTTCCTTCGAGGCCGCTGAATGAGCGCCGAGCGCAGACCGCTCCCGGTGCTGGTGCTCACCGGGCCGACCGGCAGTGGCAAGAGCGCATGGGCGGAGGGCCTGGCCGAGCAGGCGCCGGTGGAGATCGTGAGTGTCGATTCGGCTCAAGTTTATCGCGGTCTGGATATCGGCACCGCCAAGCCCTCGCGTGCCGTGCGCGCCCGGATCCCGCACCACTTGATCGACGTGTGTGATCCGGCCGAGGGGTATTCGGCCGGGCGCTTCGCGTCCGAGGCGCTCGAGTGCATCCGTGCGATCCAGGGACGCGGCCGGGTGCCGCTGCTGGTCGGGGGCACGATGCTGTATCTGCGTGCCCTCGTCCACGGGCTGGCGCCGCTGCCTCAGGCGTCCGAGCCTCTGCGCCGCAGCCTCGATGCCCAGGCCGCTCGGGAGGGTTGGCCGGCGTTGCACGCTGAGTTGCAGCGCCTGGATCCACAAGCCGCCGCCCGTATCGCACCCAACGATGCACAGCGCATCCAGCGGGCCCTCGAGGTGTGCCGGCTCACCGGTGAACGCCTCTCGGACCTGCAGCGTCGGGGCTCGAGCCCGCTCGCGGGGGTGCCGTTGTGGGCCTGGGCGCTCGTCCCGCGCGAGCGCGCCGAGCTGCACCGGCGCATCGCCGAGCGCTTCCACACCATGATGGCGACAGGTTGGCTCGAGGAAATGAGCGGGCTGTATGCCCGAGGTGATCTGTCGGCCGGTCACGCCTCGATGCGCGCGGTCGGCTACCGCCAGCTCTGGGCGCACCTCGCGGGCGAGTGCACCCTTGCCGAAGCGGTCGAGCAGGGTATTGCGGCTACCCGGCAACTGGCCAAGCGCCAGCTGACGTGGTTGCGCGCCGAGGGTTGGGCCGAGTGGGTCGATCCGGCCCGACAGGTCCTGTCGTGGAACCGCGACGTTCTGCGCCGTCTCGCCGAGCTCCAGCTCTGATTCGGACTGTCTGTGTTACACTGACTGCCCGGTAGCGCTGAGTCCGCGCCCCAAGGTGGTTGGCTTGCATCACCCCCGTAGGGACGCGGACCCGACCCCCAACCTGCCGAACAATTACAATCCAGTGAGAATAAGGAGAACCCGATGGCCAAAGGCCAGTCGCTCCAAGATCCGTTTCTGAACGCCCTGCGTAAAGAACGGGTGCCAGTGTCGATCTATCTCGTCAACGGCATCAAGCTGCAGGGCCAGATCGATTCATTCGACCAGTTCGTCGTGCTGCTGAAAAATAGCGTCAGTCAGATGGTCTACAAACACGCCATCTCCACGGTCGTGCCCGCCCGCAATGTCAGGCTGACCCCCGAGGAGGAAGGCGTGGTGGAGACCGCCGCCGAGTGAGCCGCGCAGCCCCGCGTCCCCGCAGAGAATCGCTTCGTGTTCGAACGCCCGCGTTCCGGTGAGCGCGCCCTGCTGGTGCGCATCGGGCTCGGGAGCCAGGCGGATCCTCTGGATCTGGAGGAGTTCCACGAGCTGGCTCGCTCCGCAGGCGTCGAGCCGGTGGCCACGGTCACCGGCCGGCGCGAGCGTCCTGACCCGCGGTTCTTCGTCGGCAGCGGCAAAGCCGAGGAGCTGCGCCAGAGAGCCGAGGACACCGGCGCCGAGGTGATTCTCGTCGATCACGCGCTCTCGCCGAGCCAGGAGCGCAACCTCGAGCAGCTCACCGGCCGGCGGGTGCTGGATCGCAACAGCCTGATTCTCGACATCTTCGCGCAGCGTGCGCGCAGCTTCGAGGGCAAGCTGGAGGTGGAGCTGGCGCAACTGCGCCACATCGCCACGCGTCTGGTCCGCGGCTGGACGCACTTGGAGCGGCAGAAGGGTGGCATCGGCCTGCGCGGGCCGGGCGAAACCCAGCTCGAGACCGACCGGCGGCTGATCGCGCAGCGTGTGCGGCTGTTGACGCGCCGGCTCGTCAAGCTGCGGCAGCAGCGCGACACGGGGCGGCAGGCGCGCGCGGAGATTCCGGTGCCGTCGCTGGCATTGGTCGGCTATACCAACGCCGGCAAGTCGACGTTGTTCCGGGCCCTGACGGGCGCCGACGCCTATGTTGCCGACCAGTTGTTTGCGACGCTCGATCCGACGGTGCGCCGCGTCACGCTGCCGGGAGGTACGCACGTCGTGGTTGCCGACACGGTCGGCTTCATCCGCGAGCTGCCCCACGAGCTGGTGGCGGCGTTCCAATCGACGCTCACGGAAGCGCGCGAAGCTACCTTGCTCCTGCACGTCGTCGATGCCAGCGATCCGCGGCGGGATGAGCGGGTCGCGCAGGTCAACGATGTGCTGGCGCAGATCGGCGCGCAGTCCATTCCGCAGATTCTGGTCTACAACAAGATCGACCGGCTGGGCCGGGAGCCCGGCATCGAGCGCGGCAGCGAGGGGGAGCTGAGCGCCGTGTGGATCTGCGCCGCCCGGGGCGAGGGGCTCGATCTGCTCGCCGATGCGCTTGCCGAGCGCCTGGCGCGCTGCGCGCGCGCGGCCCGCGTGCGCTTGCCGCCCGGGGCCGGGGCGCTGCGCTCACGGCTGTATGCCGCGAAGGTGGTGCGCGCGGAGCGCTCGACGGAGGACGGCTCGATCGAGCTGGCGGTGCAGTTGCCGGATGCGGAGGTGTTGGCGCTGGCGCGCACTCCCGGGGTGGAGATTCTCGAGCCGCAGTACATCCAGGTTTGATTCCGAGGAGCGCAGGCGCAGTGGGCAGATTCGTCGTGGTGATCG
>JAJZZR010000185.1 GCA_021797465.1 Pseudomonadota bacterium
CAGCCGCAGTCCGGTGAGAACCAGCGAGGCGGCCGAGAGGCGCCGCCGGCGCGCATCGAAACGAGCATCCGCTAGCCGCAGGTGTGCGAGTTGGATCTGCTGGCCGCGAGCCGGGCCGGCGCCCGTCAGGCTCGCGTTGTCCACACTGAAGCGCAGGAGCGAGCCGTGCGCCGAGCGGCCCGCCACGAGCTGCAGCGCGCCACCCCGTGCGGTCACACCGCCGATGCGCAGCAGACCATGCAGGCGCCCGCCGCCGTCGATTGTCAGCCCACTGGCGGAGAGCCGCAGGCCGGAGAGACCAAGGCCGAGGCCCTTGCCGCCGTCTCGAACCGTATAGGCGCCGCGCAGGCTGAGGCGTCCGGCGACCGGGGTCATGGGCAGGCTGCGCGGCAGAAACTCCGCCAGCAGTGGGACACCGAGGCCCGTCAGGGCGACGGTTCCGGCCGACGCGATCGGGGACATCCCCACCGTGCCCTGCCAGAGCAACCGTGCGCCATCCTGGGCGCGCCCCTGGAGTGTGAATCGCCCCTCGGGAGCGCCCCAGGTGCGGAAGTGCGTCAGGCGCAAGGAGATTGGTGCGAGAGTCACGTGCGCCGCCGGCGTGCGGCGCGCATCGGTGAGGGAGATCTCACCCTGTTCGAGCGTGAGCTGCTGGATGCGCACGGCGGGCGCCGGAGCGCCGCTCGGGACCGATGAAGCCCGGAGCGCATCGAGGTTGATCGATCCGTTGCGACGGATGCGCGCGTGGACCACGGGCTGCTCGAGGTCGAGCAGCGTGATGCGATACGCCCGCTCGAATACCGACAGCGGCGCGACGCCGACGCGCAGCAGGGCGATCGTCGCGAGCGGCCTGCCACGTTCCGTCAGGCCGATGTCGCGAATCGAGGCGGTGAATCGGATCGGGTCGACTTTGATCGGCCCGAGCGTGAGCGCCAGACCCGGATGCGCGGCGGCCCAGCGCATCGCCGCGGAGCGAATCATGCGTGGTGCGAGCACATAACCGGCCCACAGGTAGGCGGCGGCGAGCAGCACAACGGCCCCCATGCCGATGAGCCATCGCCGCCGGGGCAGGCGGATCGCCATTCGGAAAGGCATGTGTCGTTACTCCCCTGCGTCCCGTCCCGCACCCGCGGACCGCCGTGCGACGGCGGCGTACCGCTCTGCTTCGGGCGGATTCGACGAGCGTCGCGCCGCCTAGTCTAATCCGTCCTCCGGCCGGGAACGAGTCTCGGCAGAGCCGCGCCTGCCCGGCTCGGCGCGCTCGCGTATCCGCCGCTCACCGTGCCCCTGTCCCGCAGCTGGTACGATTCGGTGCGATGGAGGCCTTCCTCGCCAGCCTTGCCGCGGTCGCGATCGCCGAGATCGGTGATCGCACACAACTGCTGTTGCTGACGCTGGCGGCCCGCCATCGCCGACCCTGGCCGATCCTGGCGGCGATGCTCGTGGGCACGCTCGCAAGCAGTGTGCTCGCGGCATTGATCGGCGCGCGGCTGGGCTCGGCACTCAATCCGCGTGTGATCAATCTCCTGGTCGGTGTCAGCCTGATCGCAATGGCGTTGTGGGCATTGAAGCCCGAGGCCACGCGCGAGGACGGCGTGCCCCAGCGGTCTCGCGGACTGTTCTGGAGCACGTTGGTGAGCTTCGTGATCGCTGAGATGGGCGACAAGACCCAGATCGCCACCGCGGTGCTGGCCGCCGCATACCGCAATGTCGCCGCGGTGGTGGCCGGCTCGAGCCTCGGGATCGCGCTCGCCTGCGCGCCGGTAGTGCTCATCGGCCAGGCGCTGTCGGCCCGGTTGCCCTTGCAGGCGATCCGGGTCGTCTCGAGCCTGCTCTTTCTGGGACTCGGCGTGCTGTTTCTAGTGCGCGCCGCGCGGGGCACGCCCTGAGGGGGGGCTATGGTTCCGGCGCAAGCCCGGGCCTCTGCGGCGGCTGCGGCGCGCCGGTGCCGTCGCCGCCGAGGGCCTGGAGAATCGGGCAATCGGCCGCATCCCCATGACCCGGACAAGCGTCGATGAGCGTCGCCAGTCCGTCACGCACGCGTTGCAATGCCGCAATGCGCGCCTCGACGTCGGCGAGCTTCGATTGCGCGGCGCGCTTGACCCGCGCGACGTCGCGCCCTTTGGATAGTGCCAGGAGTTCGCGGATCTCCTTCAGCGTGAACCCGAGGGTCTGGGCGCGGCGGATGAACCGCAGCCGCGCCAGCTCGGTGACGCCATAGCGGCGATAACCGGATGAGAGACGTGATTTGGGCGCCAGCAGTCCGCTGCGCTCGTAATACCGGACCGTGTCGATACGCACGCCCGCCTTGCGGGCGAGCGCTCCGATGCCGAGGCTGTCCACTGTATAGCTCCCGTGTCGGCCAATGATTTACCGTACATCATAGACCATGGTCCAGGGTCAAGGGTTTTGCTGCCCCGCCGCGGCCAAGGCTGCCCGTGGGTTGGGAGGCTGACCCGGGCTTCCTCAGCGGGCGGCGGCGGCCTTTGCTATCCTTGCATTATCTTAATGCCCATCGCGTCCGATGCCGGTCCGCGCGGCCAATCCGCGCCGCGGACGGGTTTCGTTCGCGGGGGTGGATTTTTGGCTGTGGTGGCCCGCACCGGCTACTCCGCGACGACCAGTCGTGAACCCCGTCAGGGCCGGAAGGCAGCAGCGGCAGCGGCGATGTCGGGTGCCGGAGCACCCGCTGGTGCGGGCCGCCTCCCTATTCGGCTGAGGCGGCTCGCATGACCGATAGCTACATCGCACTGGCCCGCAAATGGCGCCCCAAGGCGTTCAACGAGCTCGTGGGCCAGGACCATGTGAGCCAGGCACTGGTCAATGCGCTGCGATCCGGGCGGGTGCATCACGCGTTCTTGTTCACCGGCACGCGCGGCGTCGGCAAGACCTCCATTGCGCGCATCCTCGCGAAATGCCTCAACTGTGAAGCCGGCGTCACCGACACGCCCTGCGGCCAGTGCGCCAGCTGCCGCGAGATCGAGACCGGGCGGTTCGTGGATCTGATCGAGGTCGACGCCGCCTCGCGTACCAAGGTCGACGATACGCGCGAGATCCTGGACAACGTGCAGTTCGCGCCCACGCGCGGCCGCTACAAGGTGTACCTCATCGACGAGGTGCACATGCTCTCGACGCATTCGTTCAACGCGCTGCTGAAGACGCTGGAGGAGCCGCCGCCGCACGTGAAGTTCCTGCTGGCGACGACTGACCCGCAGAAACTGCCCGTCACCGTCCTGTCGCGCTGTCTGCAATTCAACCTCAAGCGCATTCCGACGGCGCAGATCGCTGCGACCCTGCGCACCGTGCTCGAGAAGGAGGGTATCGCGTTCGAGCCGACGGGCGTCGCGCTGGTGGCGCAGGCCGCCGATGGGAGCATGCGCGACGCGCTCTCGCTGCTCGATCAACTGATCGCCTTCGGCGGCGGGAGCGTCGCGGAGGCCGAGGCGCGCGCCATGCTCGGTACCGTGGTGCGCGATCACGTGGTGCAGCTCGCCGAGCGGCTGGCGGCCGGCGAGAGCCCGGAGCTGCTGCGCTTCGCGCGCACGCTCGAGCAGTGGGCGCCGGATTACGCCCAGCTGCTCGATGAGCTCGCCGCGCTCCTCACGCGCGTTGCGCTCAAGCAAGTCGTGGGGGAGGCGTACGAGGGCGACGAGCTGTATGCGAGCGAGCTCATCGCCCGTCTCGCCGGCGAGTTCGCGGCCGAGGATGTACAGCTCTATTATCAGACGGCCATCATGGGCCGGCGCGATCTGCCGCTCGCTCCGGATCCGCGCACGGGCTTCGAGATGACGCTGCTGAGGATGATCGCATTCCGCCCGGCCGAGCCGCGAACGCCGGGCGCCCGGCCGGTCGCGACGTCCGGCCCCAAGCGAGCGGACGCGAGGCCGGAGGAGTCCTCCGAGCGCTACGCGACACAGACCGAGTCGTCGCCGCAGCGCGGGAAGGCCGCGGGCGCCGAGCCCGCGGACGCGGGTGACGGGCAGTGGAGCGAGCTGTTAGGACAGCTCGACCTGCAAGGTGCGGCGCGTCAGCTGGCCAGTCACTGCGCGCTCATCGCTCGCGAAGGGGGGCGGGTGAAGCTGGCCCTGGATCCGCGCAGCGGCTCCCTGCGCACCGCTGCTCTGGAGGAGAAGCTCGCGCAGGCGCTCTCGCGCCACTTCGGCGAGCCGGTCCGGTTGGAGTTTGTCGCCGCATCCGAATCCGGTGAAACACCGGCCCAGGCGCGGCAGCGCGCCTCGCGCGAGCGCGCCGAAGCCGCCCGCCGCGCCTTCGAGGCTGACCCGGGCGTGGAAAGTTTTCGCGAGCGCTTTGGAGCCGAAGTGATTCCCGAGACTGTCCGCCCCGTGAAATGATCCGGCACCGCCGGCAACCTATTCGTGACCATCGAGGAGCGACCTCATGCGAGGCAATATCAATCAACTGATGAAGCAGGCCCAGGCCATGCAGGAATCCATGCAGAAGGTGCAGGAGGAAATCGGTCGCATGGAGGTGCTCGGCGAGTCCGGCGGCGGCATGGTCAAGGTCACCATGACCGGTCGGCACGAAGTGCGGCGCGTTCAGATCGAGCCCGCGGTGATCGGCGAGGATCGCGAGATGCTCGAGGATCTCGTCGCGGCAGCCGTGAACGATGCGGTGCACAAGGTCGAGGTGAGCACGCAGGAAAAGATGTCGTCGGTCACCGCCGGGCTGCAACTGCCCCCGGGGATGAAGCTTCCCTTCTGAGCGAGTCGTGAAGTATTCCCCGCGTCTCGCCCAACTGATCGAGGCGCTGCGTGCGCTGCCCGGTGTGGGCCCGAAGAGCGCCCAACGCATGGCGTTTCAGCTCCTGCAGGACGGGCGTTCGGCCGCGCAGACTCTCGCGCAGTCGCTGGAGGCGGCGCTTGCGGCGGTCAAGCCCTGCCGGCGCTGTCGTATGTTCGCCGAGGCTGATCTGTGCGCGATCTGCGCTTCGCCGCAGCGCGAGGCCGGGTTGCTGTGCGTGGTCGAGACGCCGGCCGATGTCGTCGCCGTCGAGCAGTCGGGCAGCTACCGCGGGCGCTACTTCGTGCTCATGGGGCATCTGTCGCCCCTTGACGGCATGGGACCGGAGCAGCTCGGTGTGCGCGAACTCGAGGCGATCCTCGATGAGGGTGGGTTGCGCGAGTTGATCCTGGCCACCAACCCCACGGTCGAAGGCGAGGCGACCGCGCATTACCTCGCCGAGTTGGCCCTGCGCCGCGGATTGCGTGCCAGCCGCATCGCCCACGGGGTGCCGATCGGAGGGGAGATCGAGTACGTCGACGGCGGCACGCTGGCGCGCGCGCTGAGCGGTCGCCAGAACATTTGAATCGGGCGCGTCCTCAGTCGCGACGCGAGCCGTGCGCGTGCGCCGTCATGAGAGTCTCGCGTAGGCGGCGCAGGCGGCGGTAGCTCTCGTAGCGGCGCGCGTGCATCTCGCCGCGCTCGGCGGCTGCGCGTACCGCGCAATCGGGCTCGCGCAGGTGCTGGCAGTCGAGAAAGCGGCAGCCGCCGGCCAACCGCGCCACCTCCGTGAACCCCAGCGAGCGGGCATCGAGCGCGGCCAGTGCCGGGGCGAAATCGCGCACACCCGGGGAATCGGCGAGTTGGCCTCCGCCGGCGAGCGGGTACAGGCGCGAGGCGGTTGTCGTGTGGCGCCCTTCCTGCTCGCGCGCCAGCGACCCGATCGTGATGTTCGCGTCCGGGATCAACCGCGCTGCCAGCGATGACTTGCCCACACCCGACTGGCCGACCAATGCGGCCAGGCGCTCGCCGCGGACCGCGGCGAGCGCATCGAGGCCGGTTCCGGCGGCCGCCGAGACGGTGATCGGCCGGTAGCCCGCCAGAGCATATCCCTGAAGTTGAGCCTCGAGCGCGGCATCGACTCCGAGGTCGGCCTTGTTGATCACCAGCACCGCCTCGATGCCGGCCGATTCGGCGGCGGCGAGGTAACGGTCAGCGACGAAAAAGTCGGGCTCGGGCAGCGGCGCGATGACCACCAGTAGCCGATCGAGATTGGCCAGCACCGGCTCGGCGCCGCCGCGCGCATTGCTGCGGTACAGGGCAGTGCGCCGCGGCAGCACCTCGAGGACGTGGACCTCCGCATGGCGCTCATCCAGACGGCAGCGCACGGTGTCGCCGCAGACGATGGAAAGCGCACGTCCGAGCGGTCGGCCGGGGAATTCGCGCCCGTCCGCGAGGCGCAGGCGGACCCGGCGGCCAAAGGCCCCGATCACGCGCGCATCGAACGTTGCTACACTCATCGGACGCCGATTATCACCCACCGTGAGCCGAGCATGTGCAGCGCCGACAACCTGATCTGGATCGACTTGGAAATGACGGGCTTGAAACCCGAGACCGACGCCATCCTGGAGATCGCCACCCTGGTCACGGACAAGGCGCTCACCGTGCTGGCCGAAGGGCCGGTGATCGCCGTCCACCAGGACGAGACGACGCTCGCGGGCATGGACGAGTGGAACCAGAAGCAGCACGGGGGCTCGGGGCTCCTCGCCCGCGTGCGCGCCAGCCGTCTGGACACTGCGGAGGCGGAGGCGCGTACGCTCGCATTCCTCATGCCGCTCGTGCCGCCGGGCGCCTCACCAATGTGCGGCAACAGCATCTGCCAGGACCGGAGATTTCTCGCCCGACTCATGCCGCGCCTCGAGCGATTCTTTCATTATCGCAATCTCGACGTCAGCACGCTCAAGGAGCTGGCGCGCCGTTGGGCGCCCGAGGTGCTCGATGGACTGGTAAAGCAGGAGGCGCACTTGGCGCTTGCCGACATCCGGGAGTCGATTCGCGAGCTGAGGCATTACCGCGCCAAGCTGTTCCGGCCGGCTTACGGGGGCGAGTCCGGCTGAGCGTCCCGGCAGGGGCCGTCGGGTCCGGCTCGAGATTCGCCGCTATAGCGGCTCGCTTTCACCGGCGAGCCGCAGCCAGGTCTCGACTACGGTGTCGGGGTTGAGCGAGATGCTCTCGATGCCCTGATCGAGCAGCCAGCGCGCGAAGTCCGGATGATCCGAGGGCCCCTGACCGCATATTCCGATGTACTTGCCCTGTTTGCGGCACGCGGCGATCGCCATGGCTATCAGACGGCGCACGGCGGCGTCACGCTCGTCGAATTGATGCGCCACGAGCGCCGAATCGCGATCGATCCCGAGCGTCAGTTGCGTGAGGTCATTGGAGCCGATCGACATGCCATCGAAGTGCTCCAGGTACTCCTCGGCGAGCAGCGCGTTGGTCGGCAGCTCGCACATCATCACCACTTTCAGGCCCCGCTCGCCGCGCGCGAGGCCGTTTTCGGCGAGCAGTTCGATCACCTTTCGGCCCTCGGCGACGGTGCGTACGAACGGCACCATCACCTGCACGTTCTCCAGCCCCTGCTGCTCGCGCACCCGTTTGATCGCGCGACATTCGAGCTCGAAGCAGGGCCGGAAGCGCTCATCGACATAGCGGGCCGCGCCGCGCAGACCCAGCATGGGGTTCTCTTCGCGCGGCTCGTATCGGCTCCCGCCGATGAGGTTGGCGTATTCGTTCGATTTGAAGTCGGAAAGGCGCACGATGACCGGCTCCGGGGCGAACGCCGCGGCGATCTGCGCGATTCCCTCGGCAAGCTTCTCGACATAGAAGCTCACCGGGTCGGCGTAGCCGGCCATCTGTGGCACGATCCGCTCCTTCAGGCCGGCGTCGAGCTGCTCGTATTCGAGCAGGGCGCGCGGGTGCACGCCGATCAGCCGGCTGATGATGAATTCCAGCCGCGCCAGGCCGACACCCCGGTTGGGTATCGCCGCGAATCCAAACGCCCGATCGGGGTTGGCGACGTTCATCATGATCTTGACGGGCAGCTGCGGCAGCGTGTCGAGCTCGATCTGGCGGTGCTCGAACTCGAGCATGCCCTCGTAGACGTAGCCGGTATCGCCCTCGGCGCACGAGACCGTCACCGGTTGACCCTCGCCGATGCGCGCGGTGGCGTCTGCGCAGCCGACCACCGCGGGTATGCCGAGCTCGCGGGCGATGATGGCCGCATGACAGGTGCGTCCGCCGCGGTTGGTGACGATGGCCGCGGCCCGCTTCATGACCGGTTCCCAATCCGGGTCGGTCATGTCGGCGACCAGGACGTCGCCACTTTGCACGCGGGCCATCTCGCGCACGTCGCGCACGATGCGCGCCGGACCTGCGCCGATGCGCTGGCCGATGCTGCGCCCGGTGGCGAGCACGCGCGTGCGGTGCGATTTGAGCGCAAAGCGCTGGAGGGTGCGTCCGGCGCGGCTCTGTACGGTCTCGGGGCGGGCCTGCAGGATGAAGAGCTTGCCGCTCTCGCCGTCCTTGCCCCATTCGATGTCCATCGGCTTGCCGTAGTGCGCCTCGATGACGAGCGCCTGACGGGCAAGAGCGAAAACGTCGGTGTCGCTCAGACAGAACCGCGCGCGCTGCTCGGGGGCGACCTCCACGGTTCGCACCCGTGACTCTTCCCCGGGCGGCGCGTAGATCATCTTGATCGCCTTGCCGCCGAGGTTGCGCCGCAACAGCGCCGCCTTGCCCTGACGCAGCGCCGGTTTGTAGACGTAGAACTCGTCGGGATTGACCGCTCCTTGGACCACGGTCTCGCCGAGCCCGTAGGAGGCCGTGATGAACACCACGTCGCGAAATCCCGAGTCCGTATCGAGCGTGAACATGACGCCGCTCGTGCCGAGGTCGCTGCGCACCATGTGCTGCACACCCGCCGACAGCGCCACCGCCGAGTGATCGAATCCCTGGTGCACGCGATAGGCGATGGCGCGATCGTTGAACAACGAGGCGAACACCGCGTGCATCGCGGCCAGCACCTGCGCCTCGCCGCGAACGTTCAGGAACGTCTCTTGCTGGCCGGCGAAGGAGGCTTCGGGCAGGTCCTCGGCGGTGGCCGAGGAGCGTACCGCCACGGCGATCGGCCGCCCGCCGCTCATCTGCCGCAGCGCATCCCGGACGGCCTGCTCGAGCTGCGGTGGAAAGCCGGTGGCGAGGATCCACTGGCGGATGCGCGCTCCGGTGGCCGCGAGGCGCGCGACGTCGTTTACCTCCAGGGTGGCGAGCTCCGCGCCGATGCGCGCATCGAGCCCGTCCTGGCGGAGAAATTCGCGATAGGCGTGCGCCGTGGTGGCGAAGCCGCCCGGGACGCTGACGCCGAGCGGCGCCAGCGTTCGGATCATCTCGCCAAGGGAGGCGTTCTTGCCCCCGACGGATTCGATGTCGTGTTGACCCACCTGCTCGAAGGGTACGACGTATGCGTCCACGAGAAATCCTGTCTGCTGCTTGCCCCGCGCCGCGCGCGGTGGAACACTGCGTACCCGGGAATCGCTGCCGAGCCTCGCGCCGTGGGCCGACGAACCGTTTTCTTCGTCTCTGACCAGACGGGAGTGACCGCCGAAACGCTGGGTCACAGTCTGATGACCCAATTCGAGGGTCTGGAATTTCGCGCGGTGACTTTGCCATTTGTCTCGACCATTGACAAGGCCGAGGAGGCCGTGCGCCGAATCGATCGCACGGCGCTCGAGGACGGTCTTCGGCCGATCGTATTCAGCACGCTCGTGCATGACGAGTTGCGCGATGTGGTGCGGCGATCGAACGGGCTATGCCTGGATTTCTTCGCCGCATTCGTCGGTCCGCTGGAGCAGGAGCTCGATACCCGCTCGACGCATCGGGCCGGACGCGCCCATGGCATCGCGGATCCGGTGGTTTACTCCACGCGCATCAATGCCACCAACTTTGCGTTGGCCAACGACGACGGCGCGGGCGGTGACTATGCACACGCCGATATCGTGCTGATCGGCGTGTCGCGCTGCGGAAAGACGCCCACGTGCCTGTACCTCGCGCTGCAGTACGGAATCTTCGCCGCCAACTATCCACTGACTGAGGAGGATCTGGATTCCGGGCGGCTGCCGGATCGAATCGAGCCGTTTCGGAACAAGCTGTTTGCGCTCACCATCAAGCCCGAGCGGCTGCAGCAGATCCGCAACGAGCGTCGCCCGAACAGCCGCTACGCCTCTGCGCCACAGGTACGCTACGAGCTGCGCTCGGCCGAGGCGCTGATCGCGCAGCATGACATCCCCTCGTTGGATACCACCGAGTGCTCGATCGAGGAGATTGCCAGCCGGATTCTGAATACCACCGGCATTGAGCGGCGGTTGCGCGCCTGACGTCGATTCCTAGCATGAAAATTGCACACGCCATCGGCCGGGCGCGCTCGGGCGCGGCGCTTGCGCTGTCGTGCCCCTTCGCTATAGTCGGACGATGCGCAATGAGACATTGACCCCGGTTTCCTGGCGGGCCCGACCCCGCAGCTTCGTGGCGCTCATGAGCCTGTACGAGAGCAATTACATTCGGCTCGGCTGGCTCGCCGGGACGCTGGGCGTGCTCGCCGGCACGTATCGCTCGCGGGTGGAAGGTGACTGCGATCTGCTGCTCATCGTG
>JAJZZR010000312.1 GCA_021797465.1 Pseudomonadota bacterium
ATGGATGTAGCGCAGGAGCTTCGGGTTGTAACGGTAGAAGCCGAAATCGTGAACCGGATCGTAGTAGATCGGATGGATCGGAACCTGCTCGCGATCGAGGAAAGTGGCGGTCGCCGTCACGGGACCGGGGGTGACGACATGCCGGTTGGTCAGGATGATTCCGCGCTTGGCGTCGACCACGAAGCCGGTCGCCTCGGCCGTCTCATTCACGTCCGTGTCGAAAGCGCGGTCCTGACTGAAGTTGATGGACACGACGCTGTTGACGACGCGGCCGAGCGTAGCGGCCCAGGTCGGATTGGACTCCAGCGCGGCGGCCCGACGGGCCAGATGTGCGGCCACCGCCGTCTGCCTCGGCAGCGGGCTGTGACGTGGCGGGCGGCTCACCCCGGCCACGGCCGCGAGCGAGACAGGCAGAGTCAATGCACAGAGGCACAAGAGTCGAAGAGATCGCATCGTCACTCCGAATGACGGGGACCGGGCGCCCGCATCACCCGCGGCCCGGGCCGGACCGGACGGTGGGTGTCGATCGGGAACTAGGTCGCCGGTTTCCATGTGAGGTCCAACTGCTTGGCCGCCCGTACATCGTCGAGCCGCCGTACCGGCATGGTATGCGGAGCGCTCGTGACGTGCTCGGGTTCTTGCGCCGCCTCGGTCAGGATCCGGGCCATGGCGGCCGCGAAGGCGTCCAGGGCGGCCTTGCTCTCGGTTTCCGTCGGCTCGATCAGCAGGCATTCCGGCACCAGCAGTGGGAAGTAGGTGGTCGGGGCATGCTGACCATAATCGAGGAGCCGTTTGGCGAAATCCATGGCTGACACACCGAGCTCGCGCGCCTGGCGCTTCAGCGTGATGATGAATTCGTGGCTGGCGCGCCGGCCCGGGTAGGCGGCATCGAAACCCGAGCGTGTCAGCCGCGCGAGCAGGTAGTTGGCATTGAGCGTGGAGAATTCGCCCACCCGGGCCATGCCGTCCCGGCCGAGCATGCGCATGTAGATATACGCCCGCAGGAGCACCCCGACGTTGCCGCAGAACGCCGAGAGCCGACCGATCGACTGCGGCAGGTCCCGCTCCGTGAGCCAGCAATACCGGTCGCCGCGGCGTCCCACGACCGGCACCGGCAGGAACGGCGCGAGACGCGCCGCGACCCCGACCGGCCCCGAGCCCGGACCGCCTCCGCCGTGCGGCGTGGAGAAGGTCTTGTGCAGGTTGACGTGAATGACGTCGAAACCCATGTCCCCGGGACGCACCTTGCCCAGTATGGCGTTGAGGTTGGCGCCGTCGTAGTAGAGCAAGCCGCCGGCGGCGTGTACGATCCGCGCCACCTCCTCGATGCGTCGCTCGAATATCCCGAGGGTCGAAGGGTTGGTGAGCATGATGCCCGCCGTCTTGGGACCGACAGCGGCCGCGAGCGCCGCGATGTCCACGTCTCCTTCGGCATCGACCGGCACCTCACGCACCACGCAGCCGCACATGGTCGCCGTCGCCGGATTGGTGCCGTGCGCCGCCTGGGGCACGATGATCTCGTTGCGCTCCAGATCGCCGCGCGCACGATGATAGGCGCGAATCATCGCCACTCCCGCGAATTCCCCCTGAGCCCCCGCCATCGGGCTCAGGGACACCGCCTGCATCCCGGTGACCGCTTTGAGCATCTCCTGCAGCTCGAACAGACACTCGAGCACGCCCTGCCCGGCCGAATCCGGCGCCAGCGGATGGCGGGCGAGAAATTCGGGCAGCATGGCGTATTGGTTGCATGCCTTGGGGTTGTACTTCATCGTGCACGAGCCGAGCGGATAGAAGTTCGTGTCGATGGAAAAGTTCAGTTGCGACAGACGCGTGAAGTGACGCACGGTCTCGAGCTCGCTCACCGCGGGCAGCAGCGGCGGCCGTGCCCGCCGCAGCGGCTCCGGCAGGTCCTCCACCGCAGCGCTCGCGACCGGCGCGGGCCACTGATCCTCGGCACCGCGGCCGGGCACCGAATACTCGAATATCAGCTTTTCCAGACGATTGGCTCGTTCGGCGTTCATGAGCGGCTCCAGCCTCAGGCGGCTCGCGCCTCGCGCAGACATTCATCCAGCGCGGCACGGTAACGTTCGATGTCCTCGGTGGTCTTGGTCTCGGTGGCGCACACCAGCAGCGCCGGGCCGAGCTGCGGGTAATGCTCCTGGAGATCCCACCCTCCCAGAATGCCGCGCGCGGCCAGGCGCTCGAGCAAGGGCCCGGCCGGACACTCGAGGCTGATCACGTCCTCGTGGAAGACCGGGCCCGAGAATCGCCGCCGTACTCCGGGTAGCGTGCTCAGCGCCGCCACGAGCTCGCGCGTGCGCATATGCGCTGTGGCGGCGGTGCGGCGCAGCCCCTCGGCGCCCAGCAACGACAAATAGATGGTGGCGGCCGTGACCATCAGCCCCTGATTGGTGCAGATATTGGAGGTGGCCTTGGCGCGGCGGATGTGCTGTTCGCGCGCCTGCAGCGTCAACGTGAACCCCGGGCGGCCATCGGTATCGACGGTACGTCCGACGATGCGGCCGGGCATCTGCCGGACGTGCTCGAGCCGAGTCGTCATGAACCCGAAATACGGCCCACCCGAGCTGAGCGGAATGCCGAGCGGCTGACCGTCCCCGACCACGATGTCCGCGCCTTTCGCGCCCCAGTCCCCCGGCGGCTTCAGCAGCGCCAGGGAGACCGGATTCACCACGGCCACCACCAGAGCGTGGTGCGCATGCGCCCAATCGGTCAGGGCGTCGACGTCCTCGAGCCGCCCAAACACGTTCGGGTGCTGGATGACCAGCGCCGTGATGTCCTCACCCTCGTAGCGGCTCAGCGCCTCCGCGCTCGTGCAGCCGCTGTCGGTCGCGAGCGGCAATTCCTCGAACCACAGTCCCTGACCGCCCGCGATCGCGAGCGCGGCGCGCCGATAGTGCGGGTGCACGGTGCTCGGCACGAGAATGCGCTGCGAGCGCGAACGGCGGTTGGCCCGTACAGCCATCAGGCTCGCCTCCGCAAGCGCGCTGGCCCCGTCGTAGAGGGAGGCATTCGAGACCTCCATGGCCGTCAGACTCGCCATCATCGTCTGATACTCATAGAGGAGCTGCAGCGTACCCTGGCTCGCCTCCGCCTGATATGGCGTGTAGGCGCTGTAGAACTCCCCGCGTGTCGCCACCGCCCACACCGCCGAGGGGATGTGATGCTCGTAGGCGCCCGCGCCGATGAAACACGACGGCCGCCCGTCGCGGCGCGCCCGTTCGCTCATCAGCCGCCCGAGCTGCATCTCGTTGAGCGCCTCGGGCACGCCCTCCAGCGCGCCGATACGCAGTCTGGCGGGAATCTCCTCGAACAGCCGCTCGATGCTCTCGACCCCGATGGCTTCGAGCATCGCCGCGACGTCCTCGCGCGTGTGGGGCACGAATGCCATCAGTCGGCCTCCTCCGCGGTCAGCTTCTCGTACTCCGAGGCCGACAGCAGCGGCCCCGGCGTTCCGGTCAAGCGCAAACGCGCCAGCCAACCGCCGCCGTAGGGATCGGTGTTGAGGGTCTCCGGCGCGCCGGCGAGCGCGGGGTTGCCCTCGATGACCTCGCCGCTCACCGGCGCATACACGTCGGAGGCGGCTTTGACCGACTCGACCACGGCGAACGGCTCCCCCGGGGAGACCGTGCGGCCGGCCTCGGGGACTTCCACGAACACCAGGTCGCCAAGGGCGTGCTGGGCATGATCGGTGATGCCGACTTCAACAGTGCCGTCGGGCAGCGTGCGCAGCCATTCGTGGGTTCGCGTGTATTTCAGATCGGTGGGAACCTTGCTCATGCGACGCTCCAGGGAATCGATTCGGGTGTGGGTGTGGGTGTAGGGACCGGAGGGTAAGCATCCTTGTGCCCGCGCGCCGCAAGCGGCGGGCGAGCGGAAACTGCAGCAGGATCGCCCGCGCACTGGACGTCCCGGGAATTGCCTTGCCAATCAAGCCGCTGCCGCATGGTTGCACTGCTCGTGACTGACTCGGGTTGAGACGAGGCGCTCGGACCGCGGCGCCGGCTCAGCCGATGAGCGATTTGCCGTGCCGCACGAACGGCGGCTTGACCACGCGTGCATCGAGCAGCTTGCCGCGCACCTCGACCTGCACGGGGCCGAGCGCGGGGGTCGGCACGCGCGCCAGCGCGATCGAACGTTCCAGTGTCGGGGAATAGGTGCCGCTGGTGATCTCACCCTCGCCGGCCCCGGGAGCGATCACGCGCTGGTGGGCACGCAGCACGCCGCGCTCCTGAAGCACGAGCCCAACCAGCTTGTGCTCCACGCCGCGGGCACGCTGCGCCTCGAGAGCCTCCCGGCCGATGAACGCCCTGCCCGGGCTCATCACCACAGTCCAGGCCAGTCCCGACTCGAGCGGAGTGGTGTGCTCGTCCATGTCGTGCCCATAGAGATTCATACCCGCTTCGAGGCGCAGCGTGTCGCGCGCTCCAAGGCCGCACGGCGCAACCCCCGCCGCGGTCAGGGCCCGCCACAGAGATTGTGCCTGCGCCGCGGGCAGCATGACCTCGAAACCCTCCTCGCCGGTGTAGCCGGTGCGCGAGACGAACCAGCCGTCGATCTCGGCGCCGAAGAATGTCTCGAGCGCGAGCGCGCGTTCCGCCCCGACGCGGGTCAGCAAGGACGCGACCTGTTCGCGCGCCTCGGGTCCTTGGACCGCAAGCATGGCCAGGTCGGTGCGCTCGGTCACCTTGACGCCGAAGGCTGCCGCGTGCCGCCGGATCCACTCCAGATCCTTGTCGCGCGTTCCGGCATTGACCACCGCTCGAAACCACTGCTCGCCGAGGTAGTACACGATGAGGTCATCGATCACCCCGCCGCGCTCGTTCAGCAGGCATCCGTAAAGCGCCTTGCCGGGGATCGTAAGCTTGCCGACGTCGTTGGCGAAAAGCGTCCGCAGCAGCGGCCGCACCTGGGCGCCCTCGAGATCGACGATGCACATGTGCGAGACGTCGAAAATACCGGCGCTGCGGCGCACGGCGTGATGTTCGGCAAGCAGCGAGCCGTAGTGCAGCGGCATGTCCCAGCCGCCGAACTCGACGATGCGCGCACCGGCGCTCTCATGATTGGCGAATAACGGGGTACGTCGTCCCACAGATCCTCCTCAGAAACAAAAAAACGGCAGGCCCAGCCTGCCGCCCCTCTGTCCGGTGACCTGAGAGATCGGGCGCAAGTGCGCCTCTCCCCTTCGGTGGGCCGGCGCCGCGAGGCGTCCGCCGCTCTCCAGAGATCCCGTGCAGACGCATCGATGGCCTGCGTCGTCTGCCGTTCGTGTGCCTGAGCGTTTCCGGGCGGAAATTGCGCCTTCGGCGTCCCGGCGGGATGCCGGGCCCTCTCCGTGCAGACGGATTGACGAGATTCAATAATGATACCAGTCTTGTGGCTCGAGTGGATCTATTGGAGCCTCGGCGGCGCACGCCCCCGGAGCCGCGGGACGCCGAGCCCGCGGCAATGGTCGCGGCCGGCGGCCCGGCCCGGTAAAATCAGCCGGCCTCACGGCCCACCCCGTCACTGGAAGGTTCCCATGTCCTCGATCCCCCGCCGCTCGTCCGTCCCCGTCCTGATTGGCGCCATCCGTGTCGGCGGCGATGCGCCGGTCGTCGTCCAATCGATGACGAATACGGACACCGCCGACGCCGAAGGCACGGCTCAGCAGGTCAAATCACTGGCCCGCGCCGGCTCCGAGCTGGTGCGGCTCACCGTTAACACGGCCGAGGCTGCCGAGGCGGTGCCGCGCATCCGTGAGCGGCTGGATCAGATGGGTGTGAGCGTGCCGCTGATCGGCGATTTTCATTTCAATGGCCACAAGCTGTTGCGCGAGCATCCGGCCTGCGCCGAAGCACTCGCGAAGTACCGCATCAATCCCGGCAACGTCGGGCGCGGCAGCAAGCGAGACCCGCAGTTCGCCGAGATGATCGAGACGGCCTGCCGCCACGGCAAGCCGGTGCGCATCGGCGTCAACTGGGGCAGCTTGGATCAGGATCTGCTCACGCGCCTGATGGACGAGAATTCGGCCAGCAGCCAGCCGCTAAGCGCGCAGCAGATCATGCGCAACGCGGTGGTGTTGTCGGCGCTCGAAAGCGCGCGCCGGGCCGAAGCGCTCGGCATGCCCCACGATCGCATCATTCTGTCGGCCAAAGTCAGCGGCGTGCAGGACCTGATCGCGATCTACGGCGAACTCGCCGGGCGCTGCGACTACCCCCTGCATCTGGGCCTGACCGAGGCCGGCATGGGCTCCAAGGGAATCGTCGCCTCCACCGCGGGCATTGCCGTCCTTCTGCAACGGGGGATCGGCGACACGATTCGTGTGTCGCTCACGCCCGAACCGGGCGGTGACCGCGCACAGGAGGTGATCGTGGCCCAGGAGATCCTGCAGACGATGGGGCTGCGCTCGTTCCTGCCGCTCGTGACGGCCTGCCCCGGTTGCGGGCGCACGACCAGCACCGTCTTCCAGGAACTGGCCCAACGCATCCAGACGCACATCCGCCACCGGATGCCGCAGTGGCGGCGCGAGTACGCAGGCGTCGAGGACATGACCGTCGCGGTCATGGGCTGCGTGGTCAACGGTCCCGGCGAGAGCAAGCATGCCAATATCGGCATCAGCCTGCCGGGCACGGGCGAGCGGCCCGTCGCACCGGTCTACGAGGACGGGGAGAAGACCGTGACGCTCAAGGGAGATCACATCGCGGAGGAATTCCAGGATCTGCTCGAGCAGTACGTGGTGCGCAAGTTCACCAGGAAGGAGGCCGCGTCCGAGAGCGCGGTCGCCTGAAGGTCCGCCGGTGAGCGAGCTGACCGACAAAAAGTGCACGCCCTGCGAGGGTGGCGTCCCGCCGCTCACCCGCGAGCAGGCCGAGGCGTTGGCCAAGCACCTCTCGCCCCAGTGGGTTCTGTCCCAAGAGGGTGCGTTGCTCAGGCGGGAGTTCAAGTTCCGGGACTTCTACCGGACCATGAGCTTCGTCAACGCGCTCGCCCACATCGCCAACATCGAGGATCATCATCCGGATCTCGAGGTCGGCTATAACTATTGCCGCGTGCAGTACACCACGCACGCGATCGACGGGCTTTCGGAAAACGATTTTATCTGCGCCGCGAAGATCGATCGGATCCCGCTCAGCTGAGCCAGGCATCGCCCCGGCGTGCCGCATCGGGCAGCTCACCCGCCAACCCCAACGCACGAGTGACGAAGAAGCGCTTCACCTCGTCGCTGCGGTTCACCCAGGACAATCCCCGCTGCGCGAGCCTGGAGATCGGACCGGCGCCATGGGCCAGGAAACGGTTGAATGCATCAATGGCCAGCGCCATTGGTACGAGCTCGCTCTTGCGCCAACGCTCGTAGCGGCGCAACGGCCCCACCGCCCCCGGGTCCTCCCCCGCCTGATGGGCCCGCATCACGCACTCGGCGAGCGCCGCCGCATCGAGCAAGCCCAGGTTCACACCCTGACCCGCCAGGGGATGCACCACATGCGCGGCATCACCAATCAGCGCACAGCGCGCAACGGTGAAGCGCTCGGCCTGCACACGGCGCAAGGGAAGCGCGGCGCGCTCGGTACACAACCGCACGGCGCCGAGCACACCGTCGGACGCCGTCAGCAGCGCCTTCTCGAAACGCGGCACATCCATCGCGAGCAACTCGCCAGCGACCGCCTCGTCGACAGACCAGACAATGGAGCTGGAAGCGTCGGCCAAGGGCAGGAATGCCAGCGTCCCGGTCCGCATAAAGCGCTGCCACGCTGTGCGCTCATGCGGACGCTCGGTGCGGACGTTCGCAACGATCGCCTGCTGAGCATAGCTCTGCGCATGAGCGAACAGACCGACCGCTTCGCGCACTCTGGAATTTGCCCCATCGGCGCCGATCAGCAGCCGGCACCGCTCGATGCTCGATCCGGTGCGCACCTCCACTCCCTGCTCACCGATCGTCACCGCCGACAGTGTCTCCGGGAGGAGCGTCCCGCCGGCCGCCGCAAACGCCTCGAGCGCTGCGCACTGCGCCAGACGATTCTCCGCAATGACCCCGAGATTGGCTTCAGCCGCGTACGCCGCATCGAACACCAGCGCTTTCGGACTGCGCGCCGGGACCGTCTCCGGCCAGACGCACATGCGCTCGTAGGGCGAGATGCGCTGCGGCGCCATATGCTCCCAGGCACCGGCGGCCCGCAGAATGCGCTCGCTGGCGCGTGACCACGCGGATACCCGCGCGTCGAGCGGCTCGTCCGCCGCCGGAGGCTTGGGACGCGCCGGCTCGAGCAACCCGACCTTCAGCGCTCGCCGCACCTTACCGGACGCCTTCTGCAGCAGCGCCGCCGCGCATGCGCCGACCGGCCCACCGCCGACGACCAGCACGTCCCAATCCGTACGCGCGCTCATGTCAGAGTCAAGCCCCGCGCCAAGCGTGGCGTCGGGCCGCCGAAACCGAGACTCACTCGCGCCAAGGCCCGCTTGGCCGGCGGCGAAAGATCGAACAGCACCAGGCCCAAGTCGCGCAGTACGCTGACGCCGGGCAGGCGGCTGGCGAACAGCCTGACCAGAGAATCCGTAAACCGCACCACGCCGCCGCGATCCGCGGCGCGCGCATGATCGTAGCCGGCCAGCAATCCGGGTACACCCGGATCGCCGCCGGCGGCGACGATGTGCTCGGCCAACAATGCCGCATCGCGCAACCCGAGGTTGAAGCCCTGACCGGCGACCGGATGCAGCCCCTGAGCCGCATTGCCGACCAGCACGGTCCGTGTTCCCACGGTCACGGCGGCGCGCGACAGCTTCAGAGGATATGAGGCACGCCGTCCGGCGCGCAGCAGGCGCCCGATGCGCCACCCGAAGCGCTCCTGGAGCGCGGCCAGGTACGCCTCGTCGCTCAGCTCCAGCACTTGCGCCGCACGAGCCGCAGTACAGGCCCAGACCGTACCGTAACCTCCACCGTGCAGGGGCAGGACAGCTACCGGACCCGAGGCTGTGAAGCGTTCGTACGCCGTCCCGTCGTTCGGTCGGTCGGCGACCACCGCCGCGGTGATCGCCACCTGAGCGTAATCCTCGACCGCCGCTGCAATACCCGCTGCGGCGCGCACCACGGACTGAGCCCCGTCCGCCGCGACCAACAGCCGCGCAGTGACGACCTCCTCCGCCCCGTCGCCGTCGGCCACGGTGAGGGCCGCCCCGTCAGCGGCAATTTCGACCGCCGTGACGCGCGCCGGAACGCGCACCGTGACGCCGTCGGCGTGCTGCAAAGCGCGCCACAGGGTTGCTCCGATCACGCGATTCGGGATGACGTGGCCGAACGCCTCGACCCCCTGCTCCTCGGCGCGCAAGCGTGCGCTGCCGAAGCGGCCCGCATCCGATACATGAATGACGCGGATGGGGGCCGCCTCGCGCGCAAGATCGTCCCACACCCCCAACCCCTCGAAGATGCGCCGGCTGGCGTTACCCAGCGCCGTGGTTCGCTCGTCGAAGCTCGGCTGCTCGCTGGAATCCGGCGCCACGCCCTCGATCAACAAGACGCGCCGGCCCGCGCCGGCCAGCGCGAGCGCAAGACTCGCGCCCACCAAGCCGCCGCCGACGATCACGATGTCGCACGCGCGCGGACGACTCGCATCCCGCCGTCGAGGGCGCTCAGAGGCGGGCACGTGTCCCCCGCTGCGCAGTCCGGGATGGCCGCCTGCGCGACACCTTCGGCGTAGCGCCATGCGGCTCGGCCATGAGCGTCTCGATCTGATCCGGATCCTTCGGTGCGCCGTCGCTGAGGACCTCGGCGCCATTGCGGGTCACCACAACATCGTCCTCGATCCGTACCCCGATACCTTGCAGGCGCTTCGGTACACCGCGCGCGCCCCGGGGAATATAGATACCCGGTTCGATCGTCAGGACCATGCCCGGCTCGAGCACGCGCCAGGCCTCGCCTGTTTTGTAATCGCCCACATCGTGCACATCCATGCCGAGCCAATGGCCGGTGCGGTGCATGAAGAACCGCCGGTACGCGCCATCGCGCTCGAGCTTCGCCGGCCGGCCCTTGAGCAACCCCAGCCGCACCAGCCCCTGCGTAATCACGCGGACGGCGGCCTCATGCGGCTCGTTCCAGTGATTGCCCGGACGCACCTTGGCAATCGCCGCAAGATTCGCGTCGAGCACCACGTCATACACGGCCCGCTGCTCAGGCGTGAAGCGCCCCGCGACCGGCAAGGTGCGCGTGATGTCCGAGGCGTAATAGCCGTACTCGCAGCCGGCATCGATCAGCACGACATCGCCCGCACGCAGGACCTCGTTGTTCTCGATGTAATGCAGGATGCAGCTATTGGCGCCCCCGCCGACGATCGGCTGATACGACGTGTCGGCGCCGTGGCGCCGGAACTCGTGCACGATATCGGCCATCAGCTCGAATTCCATGCGGCCGGGGCGGCAGGCACGCATGGCGCGCACGTGGGCCAGCGCGCCG
>JAJZZR010000017.1 GCA_021797465.1 Pseudomonadota bacterium
TGGATGGCCTCTTGCGGCGATACGGAGGCGAAACTTTCGGATCGAGCCCGGATCTCGACCACGATCGCGACGACCGCCACCGCGGCGGTTCCCCAAACCAACAGAGGATGCAGATCGCTATAGTGGGCGAGATTGTCGGTAAACACAGCAATGCCAGTGGAAATAAATAGAGAAGAAGATGATATCGGGCGCCAAAAGGTCGCGCATTATAGCGCCCCAATGCAATCCGGCATGTCTCTTCGGCTCCGTGCCCCGATCCCCAGGTCGTGGGTCCTTACGCTCGCGCTCGCGCTGCTCGCGACTGTGCCCGCCAGGGGCCGCGTCGTACCCCAGCTGGCGGCACGCCGGGCTCAGGCGCAGTTGCAGGCCGTCCAGGCTCAGATCGCGCGCATCGTCCGCCAGGTCGATCAGTCGCGCATCGAGCAGAGCCGCCTCACCCGCCAGCTGCGCGCCACCGAGCAGTCCGCGGGAGCGGCCCGGGCGGCGCTTGCCGCAATCCGCCGCGAGCGGGCCGTCGACGCCGCGCGGCGCGCACGGCTGGCGGCGCGCCGGCGTTCGCGCCAGGTACAGCTGGCCCGCACGCGCCGCGCCTTGGCGGCGGAATTCCGTTCGGCCTACCTGATCGGAGGACAAGGCGCGCTCACGCTGCTGCTGAATCACGGCAATCCGGGACGCATGCAGCGGATGTTCGCCTACTACAGCTATTTTGGCCGCCAGCGGGCCGAGGCCATCCACGCCATCGAGGCGGACCTGCGGCATATTGCCCAGCTGGACCGGCAGTTGAGCGCCGCCGATGCTCAGCTCGCCGGGCTCGAGCGCCAGCGGCAAAAACAGCTCAGCGCCCTCGAGCACGCCAGCGCGCAGCGCCGCCAGGTGCTGGCGGACATCGCCGGGCGTACGCGCACGCGCGCGCAGCGCTTGCTTCGCTTGCGCGCTCAGCGGCGGGGCCTGATGTCGCTGCTCGCGGCGTTGCGGCGGGCCGAGGCCCGCATGCCCGCCGAGCGGCCGCATCAGCGCTTTGCCCGGCTGCAGGGACACCTGCCCTGGCCCGTTGCCGGACGGCTCATCGCACGTTTCGGTCAGCCGCGGGCCGGCAGTTTGCGCTGGGACGGGGATCTCATCGCCACGCAGCTCGACGCGCCGGTCCACGCCGTGGCCGCCGGGAGAGTGGTCTATGCCCACTGGCTGGCCGGCCTGGGCCTGCTGATCATCATCGATAACGGCGGCGGATATATGAGCCTTTACGGCCACAATGATCGTCTCGATGCGCAGGTCGGGCAGCAGGTGGCGGCCGGACAGGTCGTCGCGGCGGCGGGCGACACCGGGGGCGCGAGCCGACCCGAGCTGTACTTCGGCATCCGCCACGGCACCCAGCCGGTCGATCCGCGACTGTGGCTCGAGCACCATGCCCGCTAAACTCGCACCATGATCGCGTGGCTCATCGACCTCGTTCTGCACCTGAACCGGCATCTGGCGGCGCTGCTGGCCGCGGTCGGCATTTGGACCTATCCGATCCTGTTCAGCATCATCTTTGCGCAGACCGGGCTCGTGGTGGCGGTATTTCTGCCCGGGGACTCGCTGCTGTTCGGCGTTGGAACACTCGCCGCCGTGGACACGACGGGCAGGCTGAGCGCGCCGCTGGCCACGCTGGTGTTGGGTCTGGCTGCCGTGCTCGGCTATGCCGTCAACTACGGCGTCGGTAAGCGGATCGGGCCGCCCGCGTTCAGCGGCCGCTACCGGCTGCTGAAGGTCGAATACCTGCGTCGGACCGAGGCGTTCTTCCAGCGTCACGGCGGCAAGGCCATCGTCGTCTCGTGCTTCATCCCCGTCATCCGCACCTGTATGCCCTTCGTCGCCGGCGTCGGGCGCATGCCCTACGCGCGCTTTCAGCTCTACAGCGTTTTGGGCGGCTTCGCGTGGGTGTTGCTGCTGCTCTGGGGCGGGTATTTTTTCGGCAACGTGCCGTTCGTCCGGCACAATTTCGGGCTCGTCACGATCCTCATCATCGTGGTCTCGATTATCCCGGTGGCGCTGCCCTTCGTGAAGCGGCGGCGGGCGCCGGCCGGGCCGTAGGGGCCTCGGGACGGTCTTCGCGGGAAGTCTCGCGGACGCACGGTGATGAAGCAGGCCCGGATCAAATCCCAGCGCACCCCGGCGCAACGTAAGCGTGACGCGCTGGTCCGCGCCGGAATCGCGCCGAGCCGATTCGGCCGGCGCCAGTCGGTCCAACCGCACCGCGACCGCAAACGCGAGGCTGCGCGGGGCGAGCGCAAGCACGGCAAGGATTGGCAATAGCGAGGCGACCGCCCGTTTCCCACGCCAAGCGAGGTTCCGGATGGCTCGCGCCGCGGCACAGTTCGGCTGATCGCTGCGGGCGTATCATGCCTGCGTCGAGGAGGGGAGATGGTCGCGACATACGATTACATCATTGTCGGCGCCGGCTCGGCGGGCTGTGTCCTCGCCAACAGGCTGAGCGCCGATCCGACGGCGCGTGTGCTGCTGCTGGAGGCAGGCGGTCGGGACGATTCGTTCTTGATCCACATGCCCGCGGGCATCGGCCGTCTGGCGACTGCGGATGTGAATTGGCTCTACGAGACGGAACCGCAGGCGCACCTGAGCGGCCGACGTTTGTTCTGGCCGCGGGGCAAGACGCTCGGCGGATCGAGCTCGATCAACGCGATGGTCTACATCCGTGGGCAGCCCGGGGATTACGACCACTGGCGCGATCTCGGCAACGCCGGCTGGGGCTACCAGGACGTCCTGCCTTATTTCCGTCGCAGCGAGAACAACGAAGCGATCTGTGACGAGCTGCATGGCTGTGCGGGTCCGCTGACCGTCTGTGAGCGCCGCTACACCAATCCGCTGAGCCACGTGTTCGTCGAGGCCGCCGTGGCCGCCGGAATTGCCCGCAATCCGGATTTCAACGGCCGCCAGCAGGCCGGAGCGGGACTCTACCAGGTGACACAGAAGGCCGGAATGCGCTGCAGCGCGGCGAGCGCCTATCTGCATCCCGTCGCCCGCCGGCCAAACCTGACAGTCATGACGGGGGCGCACGTTCTGCGCGTTCTGTTGAGCGGGCCGCGCGCGGTCGGTGTCGGCTATGCGATCGCCGGCCGGGCGGCCGAGGCGCACGCGGCGCGTGAGGTGCTGCTCGCCGGCGGCGCGATCAATTCACCGCAACTGCTGCTCCTGTCAGGCATCGGGCCGGCCGATGAGATCCGGGCGCATGGCATCCGCGTCCACCACGACTTGCCGGGTGTCGGCCGCAACCTGCAGGATCACCTGGACGTTCACGTCATCCATGCCTGCGCGCAACCCGTGACGCTCGATCACGCGGCGCGCGGGATTGGCGCGGCGCTCACCGCTGTGCGCTACGCCTTGCTCAAGAACGGGCCGGGCGTGAGCAACATTGCGGAGGCCGGCGCGTTTTTGCGCTGTGGCGCCGATGCGTCCGCCCCGGATGTGCAGCTACATTTCATTCCGGCCTATGTCCTCGATCATGGCCGGCGCCGAATGTCCGGTGCCGGCATGACTCTGCATGTCTGCTACCTGCGTCCCGCAAGCCGCGGGACGATCCGTCTCGCGGGCGCCGATCCCACCGCCGCGCCGCGTATCGATCCGGGCTACCTCTCCGAGCCCGCGGATCTCGCGCCGCTCGTCGAGGGCATTCGGCGGGCCCGCGACATCTACGCGCAAACGCCATTTCGTCCCTATCTGGGTGCCGAGGTGTTTCCCGGCGCCGGATGCCGTGACCGCAAGGCGCTGGCGGACTACGTGCGCGCAGCCGCGGAGACCGAGTACCACCCGGTGGGGACGTGCAGGATGGGCGCCGATGCGCTGGCGGTGGTGGATGCCGAACTGAACGTCCGGGGCATCGCAGGACTGCGGGTCGTGGATGCATCGGTCATGCCGACCCTGGTCAGCGGCAACACGAATGCGCCGACGATCATGATCGCGGAGAAGGCCGCGGATCTCATCCGCGGTCGGACCAGTTCCGTCTGAAGAGCGGCTTGCGGCGTGAGGGTGCGACGGCGGGTCGCGCGCCGCGGTGTCTTGAGCGTATTCGCCGCCCGTCCCGGCGCGCGGTGCGCGTTTGCGCGCGGCTGAGCCAACCGCCGGTGAAGCCCGCGCGCAGCAGGCCGGCGCGAATGTAGGGGTTGCGGCGCATGATCCGCCAGATCAGGTGGCTGCGCTCGTTCTCGATCATCGCGATGATTGGACCCTGATCGATGCCGAGGAAGGCGCCGTCGACCCAGCCGCGGCCGGGCACGACATGGCCGGTCTTCGCGAGCTTGGCATCGGTGAAGCTGGGGTTGAACGAATCGAGGAACCCGTAACGGGTGTAGATCATGTCGCCGTATCGGCGCAGCAGCGCCTGCGTCGCCTCGGTTACGTACCTTGGGGCGAACAGCAGGGAGCCGATCGCCGCGGTCGGCGCGATCGTGCCGTCGTCGACATTGTTCTTGGTGATGCCGCGCGCGGCGTAGCCGTAGAACTGGCGCATTCGACCGTGATAGGGGGCACGGACGTATCCCGGCCCATCACAGGCCGTGAACCCCCAGATGTTGCGGCCGTAGCCGGCCCATCCCTTCGGGTCGATGATGGCGTATCTGCGCTGCACCAGTGTCGCGATCGTGGCGTTCAAAAAGTAGGTTTCTCCCTCCGAGCGCATGAACGAATCGGCGATCCCACGCAGATCGATCCACGCCGCCGTGTATTGATAGCCGAACTGCGGACCGAAGGACAGCAGGGTCAGGCCGCCGAGACCGCGCAGATGGCGCTTGTCGGTGGCGCTCCACGCCTTCCAGGCATTCTTGCGCAACGGGTGCGTGGGCGAGCCCAGGCCGAGAATGTAGAGGATGGATGCCTCGTTGTAGCCGTGCCACCGCCACTTGGAAAAGCCGGAGCCCGGATACCAGGCCATGCTGACCAGTCCGCTGGCGCCGGGCGCGGCCCAGCGCCAATTGACCCGCCGGTACAGCCGATTGGCCAGCCGCCGAATCCGCCGCTCCGTCGGAGTGTCGCGATCGAAGTACTCCGCGGCCGTCAGAACACCGGCCATGAGCAGGGTGGTATCCATGGTCGAGAGCTCGCTGTTGCGATACCTCAGGCCCGTGCGCATGTTGAGGAAGTGGTAGAAGAAACCATGATAGCCAGCGTCTCGCCGGTGTCCGGAGCCCTGCGGAAGACTCCACAGGAAAGACAGAACCTTCAAGACCCGCGCGGCGGCGGCTCGCCGGCTGACGTACCCGCGGTAGGCTCCAATCACGTCGGCCGTCAACGCGAAACCGACGGCCGAAATACTCGAGGGGCCCCGGGACGGCCAACGATCGGGGCTCAATCCGGTGAGCGGATCGGCGGTGTCCCAGAAATAGTCGAACGTCCGCCGCTCGATGTCACGAAACATGCGGCGCGGGTGGCGCGCGAGACTGCGCACGCAACCCCGGGAAAGGGGCGCAATCGGGTTCGACGGCGGCACCAGCGACGATGCGGACGGGCAGGCGCTCCCGGAAGAGGTGTTGCGCAGACCGGGGTGCCGCGGCTTCGTCACCAGCACCGTCGGCTGTGTCGCGCGGATGGCCGATCGTGTCGCTCGGTCGGCCAGTTGTCTCGCCTGGGCGCCGAGTTGGCTCACCTGGGCCGCCAGCAGCTTCGCCCGGATAGCTGTCTGATTCGAGGACGGATGCGCACAGGCCGAAAGCGCCAGGGCCGCTAGCGCGCTCAGCATGCCGACCCGGCGGGTCGCACCAAAGACTTTCATTGCGCGTTCGCAGTGTCTCATGTCGCTACACGCCGACGCTCGCGGGTTTACCGATAGTTATGGGACCACTCATCACACTAGTGCGGCTGGAAGCCCGATTCAGACGGTGAATTCCGGGCAAGCGGCATGCGCGCGAGGGCAACCGTCATCTCATGCGCAACGTGCTTGATCCGGGCCCTCGGTACCATGGCATCGAGTATAGTCCATCAAATTCACATTATTAGATCCCGCTGGGCCCGCACGGTTCATTGCGAGCACGCGAAACCGCAGCGCAAACGGCTCGATGGTATGTCCCGCGCCGAGCGCGATCAACCCGGCATTCGATCGATAATAGCCATGCGCGTCAAGCGCCGGCGCGATCGCTGGCGTTCATCCTGCGGTTCGCCCACTCCACCGCGTTTGCGCGAACCCGACTTCCTCAACGGCCCAACGCGCGCCGCGGCCACGGCCCATCGAGGCTCTGGTCGCTGAGGACGGAAAAACTCCGCGCGACGGCACGGTGCGCCGGCTGCCGGTAAAATCGGCGGCCATGACCAACCAGCCCCTCAGCGGCCGTACGGTCGCGGTGCCCGAGAGCCGCGAGCTCGAGGTGTTCGCGGCGCTGCTCGAGCGGCGCGGCGCGCGGGTGATCCGCTGTCCGCTGGTGGCGATTCGCGATGCGCCTGATCCCGCGCCGGTGCTTGTGTGGTGCCGCCGCTTCGCCGCCGGAGAATTCGACGACCTGATCCTGCTCACCGGGGAGGGACTGCGGCGCATTCTCTCGTGCATCGAGCGGCACGAGCCGGCGCTGCGCGCCCCATTTCGCGCAGCGCTCGGCAACGTACGGGCCATCACCCGCGGCCCGAAGTCCGGCAAGGCTTTGCGCGAGCTCGGGATGAAATCTGACATCGCCGCCGAGGTGCCGACGACGGAGGGAGTTATCGCGGTCTTGCGCTCGCTCGATCTGCACGGACGGTGTGTGGCCATACAACTCTATGGCACCGAGCCGAATCGTCCGCTGATCGATTTCCTGCGCACCGCGGGCGCTGAGGTCGCGACCGTGGCGCCATATGTGTATGCGGATGCCGCCGACGACCAGGCCGTCCGCGCACTGTTGGCACAGCTCGGTGGCGGCGCCATCGATGCCATCGCGTTCACCAGTTCCGCGCAAGTCGAGCGATTGATCGCCGTGACCTCCGACGATGCGGTGCGGGCGGCGTTGCGGCGCACCGTGGTTGCGGCGGTGGGCCCGCGGGTTGCCGCGACTCTGCGCCGGCACGGGGTCGAGCCGACTCTGATGCCCGCCGACGCATTCTTCCTCAAGCCGCTGACCCGAGCGCTGGAGCAGGCGCTGGCGTGAGCCGCGACGCGGCTCAGGTTCCGCGGCGCAGCGTGACGCGCGGCGGCAGAGTCCGCACGGAACGGGTCGCGAGCCCGCCGCTGATCGTCACCACGAGTGTGTCCGCGGCGATGGCGCCGGATGCCGCGCCGCTCACTCGGCGCCCGCCATCAGCCGTTTCACCGGCGGTGTGATCAGCAGCATGAGCGCGCCGCCGATGACGCTCCACCAGAAGAGCCGCAGATACAGCGCCGGCAACGTCGCGAGGTCGTGCGCGTCATAGTCGCCGGAGAACAGCCCGGCCAGGATGCTGCCGAGCGAGATCGTGAGAAACCACAGCCCCATGGTCTGTCCGGCGAAACGTTTGGGCGCCAGCTTGGTGGTGGATGACAGCCCGACGGGCGAGAGACACAACTCGCCGCAGGCGTTGAGGAAGTAGGTGGCCGTGAGCCACAGCGGCGAAACGCTCTCGCCCCGCGTCACGCGCAGCGCCGCCGCATGCATCACCAGCATGCCGGCGCCCATCAGCAGCAGCCCCCACGCGAACTTCGCCGGCGAGGACAGATCGCGGCCGCTGCGTCCGAGCCGCACCCACAACGCCGCGAACACCGGCGCCAGCGCGATGATGAAGATCGGGTCGACGGCCAGCATGTCGCCCGCCGGCATGTGCCAGCCGAAGACGTTGCGGTCGGTGTAGCGCTGCGCGAACAGGGTGAAGGACCCGAACATCTGCATGTACGCCATCCAGAACACCGTGGAGGCGGTGAACAGCGCGAGCATTGCGAACACCCGGCCGCGCTCGCGGCGATCCAGGCCGCCGAACCATGCCATGGACAGCAGATAGCCGGCCATCAGGACGCCAACGATCCACGAGATCGCTTCGGAGAGCGCTACGGCATTGACGGCGATGCGGCCCGTCAGCATCACCGCCGTGATGGCGGCGATGCTGACGGTGAGAATCCACAGCACGAGCCAGGAGCGACGCCGGGTGACCGCCGGGGCCGCGCCGGCGCGGCCGAGATAGCGCCGTGTGGCCAGGAACTGCACCACACCGAACAGCATGCCGAGGGCCGGCAACACGAAGCCCGCGTGCCAGCCGTACGCATGAGCCACCACCGGCACGAACATCGGGCCGAACAGCGAGCCGATGTTGATGCCGACGTAGAAGAGCGAAAAGCCCGCGTCCCGCCGCGAGCCGCTTTCCGGATAGAGCTCCCCGACCGTGGCGCTGACGTTCGGCTTGAGCAGCCCCACGCCGAGGACGTTGAAGACCAGGCCGAGGAAGAACGGCCGGGTGCCGCCCGAGGCGAGCAGCACATTGCCCAGGATGATCAGCACGCCGCCGGCGAGCACGGCCCGCCGGCCACCGATCAGTCGGTCCGCCACCCAACCGCCGATGACCGACAGCAGGAAAGTACCGCCGAAGTACAGTCCCGCGATCGCGTTGGCGCTGCGGTCCCCGAAGGCGAGCCCGCCGCGCCCGCTCGAGGCCACCATGAACAGAATCAGGATCGACTGGATGCCGTAGTAGGTGAATCGCTCCCACATCTCGGTGAAGAACAGCGTCGCGAGGCCCCGGGGGTGGCCGAACAGGGTTCGCTCGGTTGCGCGCGGCGCGCCCACGGCTCGATCGGCGTCGGTCGAATGCATCGCTCCCCCGCTTTGGACTTTTTGTGCCGGCTCGCCGGCCGGGTCAGGGCGCCGAGCCCGATTCTTCCTCGGCCGGTTCGCTCTTGGGTCGCACCAGGATGCGCGCCATGAGCACGCCGGTCTCGAACAGCAAGTACATCGGCAGCGCCATGATCGACTGCGAGATGGCGTCGGGCGGGGTGACGAAGGCCGCCACGATGAATACCCCGAGCAGCACGTATCCGCGCATCGAGCGCAGCTTCTCCACCGTCACGACGTTCATCGCCACCAGCAGCACCACCGCGACCGGCAGCTCGAACGCGACGCCGAAGGCGAAGAACATCACCAACACGAAATCCAGGTACTGCGTGATGTCGGTCATCATCGCCACGCCCTTGGGCGTGGTGGCGGCGAAAAAGTGGAAGATCGCCGGAAACACCGCGAAATACGCGAAGGTCATCCCAAGGTAGAACAGGACGACCGAGGAGATCAGCAGCGGTAGCGCAAAGCGTTTCTCGTGCCGGTACAGTCCAGGGGCGATGAACGCCCAGACCTGATACAGCACGTAGGGCATGGCTGCGAACAACGCAACGAAAAAGGCGAGCTTGAACGGCGTCGTGAACGGTGCCGCCACGCCGGTGGCGATCAGTCCGCCGCTCTTCGGCAGCATCCTCAGCAGCGGCTGCGCGACCAGTGTGAAGAGCCGATTGGCGTAGATCGCGCAGGGTATGAAGAGCAATCCGATCGCCATGAGCGCGCGGATCAGCCGTTCGCGCAGCTCGAGCAGATGCGAAATCAGCGAGCTTTCGGCCAGTGTTTCAGACTCGGGGCTCATGCGGCTGCACGGCGGCGGGGCTCTCGGGCGCTTCGGCGGCCTCGGCCGCCGAAACCGGTGCATCGGCCGGGCGCTCGCCGCTCGACGGCGCGTCCGTTGCCGGCTCGGACGGTTCGGCCGTCTCGGTGGGATCCATTGCGGCCGGCCGTGGTTCGGCCGTGGCGGGCTCTGCCGGCGAAGCGCTGCGGTGCCGGCCCTCGAGATCGATTTCCTCTTCGAGCTGCTCCTGGAACTGGCGTGCCATGGCGCGCGCCCGCCCGACCCAGCGCCCCACTCGGCGCACGACGGTGGGCAGCTTCTCCGGGCCCAGAACGATCAGGGCGAGCACGAAGATGATCAGGATCTCGGAAAAGCTGAAGTCGAACATGGCGCTTCAGGGCAGATGGCAGACGGGGACCCATACGACGCCCCTCACAGCCGCCGCGGCTGCGCGGTCCGGACGTCCCGCTGCGAGCCTCAGGCGTCGCGACCGGTCTTGGAGGCCTGGCTGCTTGTTTTCGACTCGGAAAACTCGGCGTCGGTACCTTCAGAGCGAATCTGCCGGGATCCGGCTGAGGCATCGGTCTCGTCCCTTTCGCCTTCGTTCATCGCTCTTTTGAAGCCCCGCACGGCGTGCCCCAAGTCATCGCCGATGCTGCGCAATTTCTTGCCACCGAAGATGATGAGGACAACGACCAGGATGACCAGCAGGGTCTTGAAATCGAAATCCATAAGCTCTGGACTCCGTTTA
>JAJZZR010000374.1 GCA_021797465.1 Pseudomonadota bacterium
CTGGCGGCCGTGGTGGGCTACCTCGTGACCCTCAAGGGCGCGGCGGTGTTCCTGACGGCGCCGGCGTCCGTGCTCGCTGGGGTGCCCGCGCACGCGCAGGCGCTCGTGGCGGCGGCATCCGCGGACAAGCAGCTGCAACAGCTCACCGTTCCGGTGGGCATCATCTCGGGGTTGATGGGCGGCGCGCTCTACAACCGCTTTCATCGCATCAGGCTGCCGAGCTACCTGGCGTTCTTCGGCGGGCGGCGCTTCGTGCCGATTCTGACCGGCTTTGCGGCGCTGCCGCTGGCCATCCTGTTGGGTCTGGAGCTGCCGCATCTGGAGAGCGGCATGGCCACGCTCAGCCGCACCGTGCTGGCGGCCGGACCGTGGGGGCTGTTCGTCTACGGCGTGCTGAACCGCCTGCTCATCGTCACCGGGCTGCACAACATCCTCAACAGCTTCGCCTGGTTCATGGTCGGCAATTACCACGGTGTCACCGGGGACATGAATCGCTTCTTTGCCGGCGATCCGACCGCCGGAAGCTTCATGTCCGGCTTCTTCCCGGTGATGATGTTCGGGCTGCCGGCGGCGTGCCTCGCGATGTACCATACGGCGCTGCCGCAGAGGCGCCCGGCGGTGGCGGGGCTGCTGCTCTCGATCGCGCTCACCTCGTTTCTCACCGGAGTCACCGAGCCGGTGGAATTTACCTTCATGTTCCTCGCTCCGGGCCTGTATCTGGCGCACGCCCTGCTGACGGGATTGGCGTTCATCATCATGAACGCCCTCGATGTGAAGCTCGGCTTTACCTTCTCGGCGGGCCTTTTCGATTACGTGCTCAACTTCAATCACGATACGCGTCCGCTGCTGTTGTTGCCGGTCGGGGCGGTGTACTTTGGTCTTTATTACGGCATCTTCCGCTTCGTCATCATCAAGTTTGATTTGCGGACCCCCGGTAGAGAGGAGGCCGAGCCCTCGGCGGCCGAGCGGCCGGCCGGTGTCGGCGCCCTGGAGGAGGCGCCGTCAGCGGCGGCCGGCACGGCTGTCGCGCGCGCCCGAGCCTTCATCGCCGCGCTGGGCGGGTCTGACAATCTCGACGTGGTCAACGCCTGCACGACACGCCTGCGCCTGACCGTGAAGTCTCAGGAAGCGGTGGATCCCGCGGCTCTGAAGCGCCTGGGCGCGATCGGCATCGTGCGCACCTCGGCGGATGGCTTGCAGGTGATCGTCGGACCCACTGCCGAGCTGCTCGCCGGGGAGATGCGCGAGGCGCTGGCAAGTCTATCCGGCAGCCAGCGGATACACGCCTCGCGCGCCAAGGTCGAAGTGCCGCGACTCGACGTATCCCCGGCGTCGCGGCCGCAGGCCGTCGCGTTGAGCAAGCCGATCGTCGAGAAGCTGCTGGCCGCGCTCGGTGGCGCCGCCAACGTACGGACGGTGGAACCGGCCGATTCCCGGCTGCGGATCGCGGTGGCGGACGCGGGGGGCGTGGACCATGAGGCGCTGAGGCGTATTGGGTTGCGGGGCAGCGCCCTCGTGGCGCCGAACTGCGTTCACGTCATCGTCGGCCCAGCCGCGCAATCGGCCTCGAGCGTGCTGCGGGATCTTCTCGGCGCTGCCGGCACACTCTGAGACATTCAGAAAACTCAGGCTCGCAGAGCTCGCCTCCATCGTGCGTTGGCGGAGATCCAGGACGTCAATCTCGGACGTCAAAGTGAACGGGAGACTAACAGTACTCGCGCGAGCGGTCTTCCGCGCGTGTGTCAGTGTCTTCTCGATAGAGTGATTCAGCACGTTCGCTAGTCCGTCGGTTTGCGCGAGTTCCGTAGCGTCTGTTTACGACGGTCAAACCGACGCCTCGCAACCTGCAACGAGATCACCAACAGATGATGGATGCGCCCGAGAGCCGTTGATCGCTTTCGGTAACTGTATATAATAACAGCTGGTTCGACGCGCGTCCCGCTCGTGTCCCGACTGCCTGAGTGGCTTTACGGGGCCGCATCGAGACGAGGCGGACGGGACTGGAGGCCCGTCAGTGCCGAACGTCATCCGTTGAGCGTGAGAGACGGTGCGAAGTCGGGTTGGGGCAGGAGTCTAGTGAATAACGTATCCAGCAAACGATCGTGTGGACTGCGTGGAGGCCGATCTGTCGGAGCTGCCGGGTCGGCTCGGCCGGCACATCCGGTCGCTGGCGGTGGGCCAGGCAAAAGGGGGGAACGTGTTGCCAATCAATGTGTTGTGTCGTTGGGGGACGTTTGCGTTTCCCGACTTCACTATTGGGACGTTTATGCATCGAGCGGTGTCGTCGTGAGTGCTTCAGCAGCCGGGGCATCGAGGGCGCACGCCGCAGTGGCGGAGTCGCCCGGCGATTCCGCCGGTCCGGTCGAGCGTGCGCTGCGTGCGCAGGCCCTGGCGGACATCGCGCGCAAGCACCATGGCTCGCTTCTGCGGTTTCTGACCCAACGAACCGGTTCGGTCGAGGAGGCCAAGGAAATTGCCCAGGAAGCGTACGTCAAGGTACTGGCCGTTGAACGCCGCGATGGAATCGCATCGCTCGCCGGCTATCTGTGGCGCAGTGCGCTCAATCTGGTGACGGACCGGGCGCGTCGTCGAGGGGTGCGCGAGCGTTTCATCCGCGAGGTCCGGTCCGAAGACGAGCCCCTCGCGCCTTCCGCCGAAACCGTCGCGGACGCCCTACAGCGGCTCGAGGTGATTGAGCGTGCCATCTGGCAACTGCCGCCGCGCTGCCTGGATGCCTTCTTACTGCGCATCGTTCAAGGCCGACCGTTCGACGAAGTGGGGCGCGAGATGGGAATCAGCGCGCGCATGGCGAAGGTCTATGTGGCGCGTGCGTTGGCGTCTCTGCAGAGACGGCTGGAAGAGAGCGATTCCGCGGGGAATGCCGGGAATCGCCGCGGCCGCAGGGACGAGCGCGGGCGGGCCGCTGCGCCGCAGATCGAATAGCGCCTCGGATGCGGTCGTGTCGAACGGCCGGCTGGCGATTAATCGGCGCGACTGACCGGATAGCCGGCTTTCCGGGCGGCCGCGGTCGTCGAGGCGCGAAACCGGCGAACTGCGCCGGGAGAAAAGCCGGTTGCGCGGTGGGTTGGGTTGCGAGCGCGGCATAAATGCGCAACCCCGAAGGGGTGCCGGTGTGGTACAGATACGGGCGGCCGCGCGCCATGCCGGCCGAAGGGGTGGGGAGGGGGCAATGGAATCGGGTCATGACCCGGGCGGCGATGGACCGTATTGGCTTGCGGCACACGTCTATCTCGGGCTGTGTGATCGCCACGCGGTCTTGATGGATTTGCGGCACGACCGCTATCACGCCGTGCAGCCCGCCGAGGCGCTGGCCGGTTGGGTTCAGGGATGGCCGGTACCGGGGGTGCGCAGACGGCCGGCGCCGCGGATTGTATGGCGCCTGCTCTCGCAGGGTGTGCTCGTCGGGGACGCCCGCCGCGGGCGAACGGCGACTCCGGTGCCGTCGCGCGAGCCGACCCGCACGCTCCTGGAGTTCGACTTCGGCACGCGCCCGACGGCCGGTGCGCGCGCGGCCGCAGATCTGGCGCGCGCCTGGACGGCCGCCCGCCTGTCGCTGAGATTGTTTTCCATGCAGACCGTGGTCGGGCGGGTCGGCGCGCGGGGGGCCGCGCGGCGCCCGTCCTGCGCGGCTTGGGATCGGGATCGGGCGCATGGGCTGGTGATGACGTTCGTGCATCTGCGGCCGCTGTTCTATACCGCCCGGGACGCGTGCCTGCTCGATTCGCTGACCCTGTTGAATTTCCTTGCGCTGCACGATGCGTATCCGGAGTGGGTGTTCGGCGTGCGGACCGCCCCGTTTCATGCGCATTGCTGGGTGCAGCAGGAGGATGTGCTCTACAACGACATGCCGGACCGGGTGCGGCAATACACGCCGATTCTGCGGATCTAGGCGTGTTCCGGTACATCGCGTTCATCTGGAACGATCACGAGCCCGGCGCGCGCCTGGCCGCGCACGCGCTGGCGGCCCGCTTCGGCACGGAATCCGGACGGTGGTGCAGTATCTTCAGCGCCGGTGGCGTGCAGGTCCACTGCGCCGGGGAATTCCCGGGACGGAGCGAGACCCGCTGGCTTGCGGGCGGCCTCGGCGTGATTCTCGGCACACTGTTCGTGCGCGATGGGGCGGAAGGCTCGGTCGCAGCGCCGCGGGTGCTCGCGCCGGCGCAAAGCGCTGCGATCGTCTCGTCCGGCGGACGCGCGCTCGTCAAATCGTACTGGGGCCGCTACGTGGCGGTCTGGCGCGATCCGCGGTCCGGCGCACTCGGTGTGCTGCGCGACCCGTCCGCGGGGTTGCCATGTTACGCGTTGCGTATCGGGCCGATCGAGGTGTTCTGCTCCCGTATCGAGGACGCAGCCGGCCTGTGTTCCCAGCCGCTGCAGCCGGACTGGTCGTACGTCATGGCCTGTCTGTCTCTGGTTCGTGAGCACAGCGGACCGACGGGTCTGCGTGAGGTCAGGCAGTTGGTCGGCGGGGAGTGCGTGCGGCATTGTGCGGGCACGACCATCCGCGGTTTTGCATGGGATCCGCTGCAGATCGCGTCACGGCAGTTGATCGAGGACCCGCGGACGGCGGCCGCAGAGCTCGGACAGTGTGTGCGCGACGTGGTGCGCGCGTGGGGGGCCGGCGCGGGACGTGCGCTGCTCTCGCTCTCAGGAGGCCTCGATTCGTCGATCGTTCTGGCGTCGCTCGCGCCGGGGCGTGAATCGGCGTTGATCGGTTATCATTATTATCCGCTGCGGGCCGATCTCGACGAGCGGCGATTCGCACGGCTGGCCGCGGCGCGCGCCGGCATTCGGCTGATCGAGCGGCCGCGTTCCCCGGGGTTCGATCTGCGCCCGCTGCTCTGCATCCCGGCCACGGCCGAGCCCACCAACTATCCCTACTATCTCGAGCACAGTCGTCGTGAGGCGGCGCTGGCGGCCGAATGCGCCGCCGCGAGCGTGTTCATCGGCTATGGCGGCGATCAGCTGTTCTACCAGGAGCGGGCGCAATGGGCTCCGGGGGACTTCCTGCGCCGGCGCGGTCCGAGACCGGGACTGTTGCGTGTACTGCTCGATTCGGCGCGCATGGACCAACTTTCGTTGTGGCGGGTGCTCGGTGTCACGGCGCGCGAGACGCTCGGCGTGCGCCGCTGGAGTCCCGTGCGCGAGGCCGGGCGTGCGCGGGGGCTGCTCGCCGCCGGTGTCGTGGCGGAGGCGGTGCGGCAGGGTTACTGCCTGCACCCGTTGCTGCGTCGCGGCCGCGACGTTCCGAGCGGCAAGCTGTGGCACGCCCATCAGATTCTCTCGCCGTTTGATTTCTACGACCCGCTCGGAGCGCCGGGGGATCCCGAGCGGTTGGCGCCGCTGCTCTCTCAACCGCTGATGGAGTTGTGTCTGCGCATACCGGTCGATGTGCTCACCATGGGCGGCTGGGATCGGGCGCTGGTCCGGCAGGCCTTCTACGACGCGCTGCCGGCGCAAATCCGCAACCGGCGCAACAAAGGCGGAATAGAGATGCACATGCGCCTGACTGTGGAGCGCAACCGCGCGCTGCTGCGCGAGTTGCTGCTCGACGGGAGGCTGGTCGCGAACGGCCTGCTCGATCGATCCGCAGTGGAGCGGGCGCTGGCGGGCCGCGCGGAAATCGAGACTCAGTCTGGCGAGTTGATCGAATACGCTTGCATCGAGTCCTGGCTCGAGCGTTGGCATGCCCGGGACTCGTCACGGCGGCCCGGTGTATGGCAGACTGTGACTTGAGCGGCAGGGATCATGGATCAGAACGACCAAGAGGCCGGGGGCGGGAATCTGCGGCGTCGCGGCGTGCGGCGGACAGGGGGGGCGCTTTACATGGCGCTGGCGCTGCTGTGTCTCGGGCCGTACGCGCGGGCGGAGAGCCCGGTTACCGTGTTCAATCTGCCGGCCCAACCGCTGCCTCAGGCGGTGCTCGAGTTCTATCGGCAGTCCGGTGTGCGGGCCATATACGCAGCGACGCCGCAAGTGCTCAAGCTGCGTACGCACGCGGTTCACGGTGCGCTGACGAGTTCGGTGGCGCTCTCGCGCATGCTGCGCGGCACGGGCCTGACGTTCACGTTCGATTCGCAGCATTCCGTCATCATCCGCCCGGCACCGCCGCCCGTCCCGTCGCGTCGGCGGCGGCGCGCGCGCGCGGTGCATACGGTCCCACGTCGGATAAATCCGGAACCGGATCAGACAGATGCCTTGCTGCAGCCGGTCGATGTCACCGGCAGCTTGATCCGCGGCGTGCGATCGGCCACCGCGCCCATCATCAACGTAGGCCGTACGCAGCTGCATCAGACCGATTACCCGAGCGTCGCGGACGCGCTGTACGCACTGCCATTGATCTCACTGAACGGGCCGCGCGAGGACCTGAACGTCGACAATAACGTCCAGGACGGCGCAGGCATCAATTTGCGCGGTCTCGGCGTAGGGGCCACGCTGGTGCTGATGGACGGCCATCGCCAGCCTCTCGGCGGGCTGACCGGCGGGTTCGTCGATGTATCGACCATCCCGTGGATTGCCGTGAAGCGCATCGAGGTGCTGCCCGACGGCGCCTCGGCCCTTTACGGCGCGGACGCCGTGGCGGGGGTCGTCAACATCATGATGCGCAACGGATTTCAGGGCGCCGAAACGCAGCTGCGCTACGGGAGCGCGATCGACGGGCGCGGCGAATGGATGTTTGGACAGCTGTTTGGCACGCACTGGCGGGGCGGGCACGGCATGATCGCCTACGAGTACACCGATGCCACGCCGCTGGCCGCGAGCGCCCGAGCTTATGCCGCGAACGCGGACAAGACGCCATTCGGCGGCGCGAATTACGACAGCTACTACACCGATCCCGGCAATATCCTCAATCCGCTGACGCTCGAGCCGGCGTACGGCATCCCTAGCGGACAGAACGGCACGGCGCTCACTCCGGCCGCTCTGACCACACGCATCAACCTTCAGAACCCGTTCGCGGACTTCCAGATCTTTCCCGAGCGGGTCGCCAACGAGCTGTACGGCTCGGCGAGCCAGCGCGTGGGCGCCGGAGTGGGGCTGTTTGTCCAGCTCCGCTACGCCCAGCGCGACGTCAACCAGAGCGCCTTGCCCAACGACGCCGTGTTGCAGGTGCCCCCGAGCAACCCGTACTTCGTCAATCCCTACCCGTCCGTTCCCTATACGCTCGTCGCCTACAGCTTCCTCCACGATCTCGGGCCGACACGGTTCGCCGCCCTCTCGCGTGTGTACGACGGAACGTTCGGGGCCACCGCACAGCTCGGTCGCAGTTGGCAGTTGACCGCGAGCGAGTCGGTCGGCAAGCAGTATCTGCTTGCCGACGAGTACGGGGTCACCAATCCGGCACACCTCGCCGCGGCGCTTGCCGATTCCAATCCGGCCACCGCCTTCAATGCATTCGGGTACGGATCGGACAACAGCCCGGCGACATTGGCGGCGATCGGCCAGGATTACCGCCGTCACTCGACCTCGACCCTGGAATCGAGCGATCTGGTCGCCAACGGGCCGCTGCTGCGCCTGCCTGCCGGGGAAGCCAAGCTCGCCGTCGGGCTGGAATGGCGCACCGAGACTCTGGCGCTCGAAGTGCCGCAGCCCAGCAGTCCACGCGGGGCGATCGTATCCGAGCGCTACGGACGGCGGATTTTCTCGGCGTATTCGCAGCTGCACGTGCCGCTGCTCGGCGGCGGGCGTGACGCTCAGGGCCCGGCGCGGCTGGCGCTCGACCTTGCCGGCCGCTACGATCATTACAGCGATTTCGGCGGCACATTCAATCCAATGGCGCGGCTGGCGTGGATTGCCTCCGACTGGCTGAAGTTGCGCGCCAGCTGGGGCCGCTCGTACCGCGCGCCGACACTCGACGATCTGTACGACACGTCGCAGAACGTGTCGGGGTTGACGGTCGTGCCGGATCCGCAGTCCTCAACCGGTAGTTCATTGGTGCTGGCCGAGCAGGGCTCCAATCCCAATCTCGCCAATGAGACCGCGCGCACCTGGACCGCAGGCTTCGATTTGACGCCATGGCGCGGGGCACAGCTGTCGCTCACCTTCTACGACATCGCCTACTGGAACCGGATAGAGCAGCCCGCGGCCCACGACCCGTTCGCGGTTCTGCAGGACGGCAACGAGTGGGCGGCGGTGATCAACCGGGCGCCCACACCGACGGAAATCGCGGCCATCTGCGAGAGCCGGCAGTTCGTCGGCCCCGTCGTGACCTGTCTTGCGAGCCATCCGGCCGCGATCGTGGATCTACGCCTGGCCAATCTCTCGGCCACCCGGACTCGCGGCCTCGACATCGCGGCCCGGGAGCGGCTCGTGACCCGGTGGGGACATTTTCACTTTGGACTGCGGGGCACCGACGTGCTGCGGTTCGATCAGGCGCTGACGCCCACCTCTCCTTCGGTGAGGATCCTGAATACCGTCGGGAACCCGCTGTCACTGCGTTTGCGCGGCGCGGCCGGCTGGTGCGCGCATGGCCGTACTGCGCCCGGTCCGGCCATCACTCTGGCCGTCAACTACACCGGCTCGTACCGCAATCCGGCCAGCGCGCTCGTGCCGGTGGTGCGTGCCTGGACCACGGTCGACGTGTTTGCGAGCGAAAGGCTACGTCCGAATCATTTCGGGCAGACCACCGTCTGGCTCAACGCCGTGAATGTTTTCAACCAGTCCCCGCCGTTCGTCGACAGCGAATTTGGCTATGACATCGGCAACGTTCAGGCGCTCGGGCGCGTGCTGAGCCTGCAGATCACGCAGCGCTGGTGAATCGTCCCGGGCCCAGCCCTTTTCAATAGTACTGCCAGCCGACCGCCGAGTCGTATTTCGCGCCCAGTAGCCCGCCCTGGGTCTGGGATATCTTGCCGAGCTCGACCAGTTCGGGCTCTGGCTCGATCGAGGGTTCCGCCGGGGCGGGCCCGGCCGGTTCGAGCGCTTCGTCGCACGCCGGTGTGTTCATTATGGCTTCTCCGGATCGGGACACTGTGCATCGCGAGACAATCTGTCCGTGCGGTTCGCGATCGCGCGGATTATGTCGCATCGTAGCGCGACCGGCGGATTGAGCCAATATTTTTGCGCTGCCCGGGGGGGCAAAGCGAATCTCGAGCATCTTAATGGGTAAGGTAAGGGAGTGGATAAGCCATTGGGCGAAATCAAGCGGTTTCCCAGATCGGGGGGGGCGGACGCGTTCTTTGACCAGCTGTGCCGTACACATGAGGCACAGCTGCTTGCCTACCTCACCCAAATGCTCGGTCGGGTGGATCTGGCGCGGGAGGCTATTCAGGACACCTACGAGAAACTGCATCGGATGTACCGGCCGGAGCAGGTGCTGTTTCCGCGGGCCATCCTCTTCAAGGTCGCGACCCAATACGCGCTGATGCAATTGCGCCGCCGCCGCGTCGAGAGCGCGGTGATCAGCGGACCGGCGGGCATGGAGCAGGTGCCGGACCTGCGCGGGGAGCCGGAGCGGCGGGTCATGGCCGAGCAGATCGAGCAGCGCGTGGCGCAAGTGATCGGCGAACTGCCCTCTGCGTTGCGCTCGGTGTTCGTGCTGGCGCACGTGCAGGGGGAGTCGCGCAAGGAGATCGCCCGCCGGCTGGGGATCTCCGAACGGTGTGTGGACAAGCGAATGACGCGCGCGCTGAAGCAATGTCGCCTGAGGTTGTCTGTGCAGGGCATTGATCTGGTGGAGGTCGATTGACTTTCGACGTATTCCTCGATCTGCGGCGGCGGCGCGCGCGGGCCCAGGCGGCGCGATGGCTGACCCGTATGGGCCGCGGGCTGACGCCCGCGCGGCAGCGTGCTCTCGAGGCCTGGCTGGCCGATACATTACATGCTCAGGAATTCAGTGAGTTACGCGCGATATTGGATGTGGCCGCGGAGCTCAAGGGGCCCGCACGGGCCGCGCTGGCCGGGAGTGCGGCGGAGATGCCTCGGCGGACGGGGCTGGACGGTCGGGGACTGTGGCTCGTTGGGGTCACCGCCACGGCGGTGCTTGTGATGGCTGCCGCGGGCGGGCTGTGGCTGTGGGGCCGGGGGTATCTGCCGCGCACCTACGGCACCGGGGTCGGCCAGATCCGCAGCGTGGTGCTGCCAGATGGCAGCGTCGCATATCTGAACACGAACACGCGGCTGCGCTGGATCGGCAGTCCCGATAACCGCAAGGTGCGATTGCTTCGCGGCGAGGTGTTTTTCGAGGTGGTCCACGATCCAACCCGGCCGTTCCGGATCTTGC
>JAJZZR010000497.1 GCA_021797465.1 Pseudomonadota bacterium
CGCTTCTTGTCGTCTTATGGGGTGTGATCGTTTGTGTCGTGCAGGACCATCTGCGTGGTAGACGTCCGTCCCGAATGATCATGACGGGTGTCGTGGCGTTGTGGGGGCTCGGAAGCGCGCCTGTTCTCTGGCTGTTGTTTGTTGCCGCCCACGCGCGGCATCCCGGTTATGCCGACCTCGCGGTTCCCGGTTTCCTTCTTTTTGGCCTCGTCGGGACCGTCCTATACAGTCGTCTCATTTGGACCGCCCGCCATGGTTCATTCCTCGCGCTGGGCGCTCCCTTGCTGGCCACTGTCGCGAGCGTCTACATTGTCGGGGCATGCCTTGACCACTACTGGTTCTTTCGCGGCCCTCCGAACCGTTTTGCCGTGCTGAACGCCGAGGCATTTCCTGCAGCTCGCCGGGAGATCGGATGCGACCAAGTCGTCCTGCTGCGCATGGGCCGGTCGGCCGCAACCTATCGTTGCCAGACCACTGTCATGTTTGGTGGCTTCGACAGCCAATGGCCATTTATCCCCTGGCCAGACTACACGGAAGGCCGGAGCGTGGCCCTCAAAGTATCGCTTGATGAACTCCGGCGATCGGCGGCGCGTTCAAAATAAAGCCCTCTTCGCGCGCCATCGTCCGCCCCCACTCCAGATCCCTTATGTGCTCACAGTAACCCGGATAGGTCCTCTATCCGGCCCTCTTGAGACCTTTCCGCGCCTTCTTCTTTGGCGTACGTCGCGCGGCTCGCATTTCCTTTTGGACCGCGGTCAGAAAGGCCGGCACGACCTCATCGGCGGGCGCGAGCGGCCAGACATCATTCTTGTGGGAGAGGAGTACCGGGAACGTGCGCGCAGCCAGCACCTTCTGAATCGCTTTGGTGGTCGCGGCGTTCAGGGCGAACGGCTCCCCGGGCTTCTTGAGTTTTGCCGTCTCGGCGGCCACTTTTGTGTATTGTTCATCATCTTTACCACCCGGTATGACGCGGTGCACATACATCCATTCGGCCATATCACCTCTCTGGGTGCGTGGCAAACCGTTACGCTTGGCATGCCAGCATAAAATCCAATCGCCGTCTTTTACCGGATCCTCTTCCAGGAAGCTCATGTGGTTCGAAAAATAGTCATCGGGCTCCTTGTCGATATCCGGTATTGCCGCTCGCACCGCTTTAAGATTCCATGTCATATCGTCCACGATGTACCAGACGATATGAATCGTCGGTTTTCCGGGCTCGACCCGGTAATCTGTTAGCGTAGGCACTTGGCGCTCATCACCTACCAGGTCCCGCGCGACCGCGATATGCCATTTTTTCGTGAGCTTCTCGAGCGCCGTTTCCTTGGCGTTACGGGTCCGGTACTGCGTTTGCGCCATCATCTTGTACCGCGCAAAGGTCTTCTCAAGGGCTCGGAGCGTCGCGGCATCGGTCAGCTCGATCGCGACCTCCTCGCGGCCTCCGTCCCCCATGCCGTTCTGAGACAGGTTGCAGCTGCCCACCACGGCCGCTTTGGCCCCCACATAGATTTTGGCGTGCAGCGCATCCAGGAAATGGACCTTATCGTCGCCGAGCGCCCTCATGAGATCGCGGATGGCATAGGGATTGGAGCCCAACGTCGGCGAGACGATGATCTCCTCAACCCCTTTGGGCACCACATAATCGCGCCATTGGGCGCCTACATAGGCCACAGCGATACGGCGGGGCATTATCTTGCGGATAGCGGCGCGGGTGGCCTTGGCGGTGGTAAGTAGCTTCATGATCTCCTCCGGGAGTTTTTTTATGGTTATAGACAGTCGCACCCATTGGATCATGGGGTGGGGCTGGCTGTCACACCCGATGATGCTTTCCGGGTCCAAGGGTGCGAGCCACCGTCGTTTCCACCGACCTGCGGAATCCCTGATGCTGGTCCTCGATTAGGCCGGAGTATGGGCGTTGGCTTTGAGGGAAATCCATTGGCCGCTACCGCAACGCAGCCCGGCGCCATGCTTACCGCGCAAACCGAGCAAGCCGCACGCCAGGCACTCAGAGCAAGCCGTCATTCCTGTACTGCCACCGTCCAGATCCTCTTCAACGGCAATTCGGCCTTCAAGTCTTCATCAAGGTGGTCATAATGGGCAAACAGTTGTTCCAGCAAATCCTTTTGCGTCCACAGCCGCACCCGGAAGAAGCTTGCCGCGAGTTCTTTTTGTACGTTGCTTTTGAAGCCGCCCCACGAGACGAACAACCCTTCACCAGCGCCAAACTTGGAGACCGCCCCTAACAGCTTATCCACGCTCGAGCGGTCGATAGGCCCACCCTCCGATTTCACTTCCACACACAGACGCGGCGAATCAAACCCCAATGGCCCCGAACCGGCCAGAATATCTACGCCCCCATCCGCCCCCTCCGGGCTACGGTAAGTGGTGTACCCCTGGGCCTTGAGGATCGCTTCCACCAGGCGGGTGAGACCATGCCCCTTGAAACGCGACACGATAAGCTGCGCAATCTGGTCACGGCCAAGATCTTCGAGGTCGCTATCCTCGGCGGCCTCGTCGGTCATTGGCGCAGGGGGCTTCGTGACGGCCGTTATGGTTTCGGGCTTCCAGCCATTAGCCCGCATGGCGGCGATGCGTTGCTCGGCGTTGTTGCGTTGCACCCGGCATATGGTCAGAAATGCGCCGAAAGTGTAGAGCAAGTCCTTGCCGAAGTTGACGCGCGGCACCGCCTCGCCAATCCATTTCACCGGCCGCCAGTGGAAGAACGGATTCGGCCCCTGCGGCTCCGCGTGGTAATCGCCGATCACTTCTCCGACATAGATGGCGGGCTGCGTCTTGAGCGGCAGGATAACGAGGTCGCCTTTCCGAACCTCATGCGCAAAAGGCCAGACTTGGCTCACCCAATTCTGGATCGCCTTGGGCTTGGCGTCTGGGTAACGCTCTGTCAGTGCCTTCGTCAAATGGGCCCGTTCGCTAAGCTTGCCAAGATCCACATTCAAATCGTCCCAAGTTACATAGACGCGGTTTTCCTGGATGAATTTCTGTTCGTATTCGCCATGGGAACCAGCACGGATTAACCAAATTGCCATATCACCCCCTCAAGACCGAAATGTACCCACGATTACCCGCCCTGCTAGATACTTCCGTCCGCCCTGCATACGCCGGACCGACAGGCCGCTCGCCTGCCAGTTCCCGACGTGGCCCCGCTGCTGCGCGGCCTTCTCGCTCTTGGTCATACCGGCATCCTCCTCCGCGTCAAAGCGGCTATTCGGCCCGAGGCGGTCGGAACGACGGCGCTGCCGCGAGGAGGTCGTCTCTACGATCCTTGGGGGCACGCTCCCACGCTTCAGAATGGAGCAACGAGCCGAAGAGGCTGGCGTCGAAGACGTGCTGCCTCCGCATCACCCGATCCCACTGAAACGCGTCGTATGTGCCCTCAAAGACGAGCTGCCGCACCTCGACGAATGGCGGCTCACCTTGGCACCCTTCGTCGAGCCAGTGCTGCGCGAGCCGCTCCCACAGGCTACCCTTCCGATCGACACGTCCGATCTGCTGCTCCAGCACGGCAGGGTTCCACTCGGCATGAAACTGCACGACGACCCGACAGGACTCGTGAAGGTTGAGCCCTTCACGTCCGACCTGGCTCTGGGCGATGAGGACCCGTGGCGAGGCGCCAGGACGGTTGAACGCGGCCTGGAGGTAGCGCCGGGTCTCCCATTTTGTGGCCCCCTGAAGCAAGCGCGCATGGAAGCTCTGGCGACTGTCGTCGTCCTCGAGGAGCGCCCTCAGGGATTCCTGTCGGAACACGGACTGCTCCTCGTCGACATCCTTGCCGCCCAGCTCGTCAAGGAGCGGACGGATGCGCTCTTCAACGAACTCCTTGGTGAGCCCCTCGAAGCGCTCGTCCGTGACCCCATCCGACTCCGAAGTCGTCGCGAGGAAGTCGTCGAGGACGAAAGAGACGAGGTGGTCTTCGAGCGCGCCCTCAAGTTCGCGGTCAACTGGCGCACCGACCAAAAGCAACGGGTCGTTGCGCCACGCGGCGACCGCCTTCCTCGCGCGCCTCCGCACCTTGTCACGCAGTCGCTTGTAGGCCCTGTGGCTGTCGGCCAGCGCGCGACGCATCTCTGCGCCGTTGCCGCTCCGAAGACGGCCCGAGAGCGCCCCCTCTGCGCGCAGCCGATCGAGCTGGCGAAGCGCGATTCCGAGCATAGCGTTACCGTGAACAGCGTGCGTAATCGGTCTGGCGGCATCGGCAGCACGCAGTGCGTGGCGAACGTTGAGCACATCGCGCAGGAGCTGAAGCGGGCGCAGGAAGACGCCAAACACCAGCACCTTCTCATGCTTCAGCGTCCAACTCTCAATCTCCTTCACGGCAGCCAGAACGCGGGGATGCTCGGCGTCTGGATCGAGCTCGGCGCCGTTCACGCACGGCAACGCTTTGCGCACACGCTCGCGCCCCTTGCGGAGCCGCCGATACCAGTAGGCAGCACGGGCGACCTTACCTCGCGTGTAGTCGTCAACGTCGCCGGGCTCGGGGACGCGAAGCGGCGTGCTCGACTCGGCCAGGTCGATGCTGACGTGCCCCGCAGACAGCTTCGTGTACGCGTCGTGCACCGCGCGAGGCCACTCTGCGGTGTCCTTCAGCATCAGCCCTTGAAGGCTCTGGCTCATGCACTCGGCCGCGAAGAGCACATCGAGCCAGGGCGCACTCTGACCGACCGTCTCCGTCCACCCGATCTGCACGCGTTGAAGGCGTCGATGCGGATGCGGCCGTCCTTCTGGAAGCTGGGTGCCCTTACGGAAGCTCGTGACCAGCGGGTCCTCGTCACGTCGCCGTCGCGTCACGAATGGAGCCAATGCCGTGGTGAAGTCCTTCGCCGCTGCACAGAGCTCGTCGAGGCGGCCCCCTTCGTCGGGGGCGACGGCGGCGCAAAGTGCCGCGTTACGCAGGCGCTCCACCACTTGCTCCCCTCGCTTCTTGCCGAGCCCGCTGCGCGCGCGGCGAAGAAGGTCAAGCCACTGCTGCAGCTCGAGCTCCATCGGCGTCGCCGTTAGGCAGAGCCGACGACCATTCTCGGGCTGCTTTAAGAGCAAGTCGACTAGTCGCGCAAGTACCGTGCCCGACGCCGCGCCCAGTGCCGTATCCTCAACATCCATCTCGCCGCGACTCTTGTGTGCCTCGTCAATGACGATGAGGTCGAACTCGCCGAGCCAAAGGCCCAGCAGCTCCTCGGTCAGCGGACGCCCGTCTCCGCCATTGCCGAACTTCGCGAGGAGATTGGCGTTGTTCCAGCTCGACACGTTGAGTAGAGGAAGCGCCTTGATGCGCTTTCGCAGGTCTCCACACGTGCGCGTACGCGGGGCGACCTCGCTCGCGATCCGAGCCATCCCGTTCCAGGTCCAGTTCGACGCCACCAAGTTATCGACCTGCCGCTGCAACTTGCCGATCCGCGTCCGCCCGTCCACACGCACTTTTGGTGAGGCGAGATGCAGTTCGACCAACGATGGCAAAGTCGCGCGCCACACGAGGGAGTTGCTGCGCACCAATGGCGCGCGGAACCCGTGGGAAATGAGCCACCATTCGGGCTTGGTGGGGCGCGGGCTAAAGTCCTTCCACGACGCGTCATTTGGCGACACCTTGCGCAGGAACTCCGTGAGGGTCGTGAGTTCCTTCGGGGCGGGGCCGTTCGCGCGAAGCTTCCGCGACTCGGCGATCCACTGGTGCATAAGGCCGTGGGGCGCGACGACGGCCGCGCGCCCGCCTGCCTCGAGAACCGCGTGAACCACTGCGCACGCGATGCGTGTCTTGCCGGTTCCGACCTCGTCGGCGAGCACTACACCGCTCCACGGCAACCGCTCAGCCATCCACGTGAGCGACGCCCGTTGGCCGTCGTCAAGATGCTGTTCCGCACGCCGCTTGGCCGCGTCCTCGGCGACCAACTTCCGAAGCGCTTTGGCGGCGTCGGCCCACAAAAATCTCATCGCATCCCCCAGGCGCGCGCCGCACCATCGAGCACCTCGAAATACCGGAGCCGCTGCTTGTCGGTGAGGTATGGAGAGCGTAACTCGGGCTGTCGGAGGTGTGCGAACACGTCCAGCCGATGCGTTCGCCAGGTAGCGATGAGGGGCTCGGGGAACGACGCGCGGAACATTCGGTCGAGATGATCAATCCAGTCGTCAAGCATCGACGCCGGCAGCGCCGCCTGAAGCGCGGCGACCTCCTCGATGAGCTCGGCGGCGGCGTGCAGCGCGTAGCTCTTCTGCGGCTCGATCGCTGCCTCTGTGGCCGCGCCCTTGGTTCCATCGTCCTCGCCCTCATCCTGATCGCCGTCGTCGATGGCCTCGACGGGACGGATCGGGAAGTCAAGGAGCGCCGCGAGCGCGTCAGAATACGTTTCGAAGCGCGGCGGCAGCCACCCAATGCGCCCAGCGGCGTCCACGACTGGCACGACCCATCCGCAGTCGCTCTCGTCGGATACCTGGAGCGCGGCCGGGCACTCGTCGTCCTGCAGCGGCACCTCATCCCCTTGCTTCACATCGAACCAGTCGCGGCCAGTCCAGGAGATTCTCACGCGGAATTCGCCCGAGAAGTCCCCGCGCCAGAGCAAGTGTAGGCATCGGGACGGGGCGGTCTCGATCGTCGCCGAGAGGATCGGCGGTGCCTCCAGGATGAACTGCGCATCCGGCGCGTCGCCCACCTGACCGATGGCCCACTCCTCGTCGCCGACGGCCTCGGCTTCGTCCGACCAGAACAGCCGACGCTTGATTGCATCCCCATCGAGTCGCTCATTGACCGCGAAAATCACGCCGGTCTCCACGTTCCCCTCAGCCATCCCGCCGTGGGTGAGGAGGCCGCGGCGCGAGAGATTGCCGGACCCGAGATAGAGGCAGCCGTTGCTCACGTGCCCGTCGCGGAGATGGCCTGCGTACACGAACTTCGCGTGAAGCCGCCGGTTCTGGTCGAGCGCGTCAAAGGGACGGACAACCTTCCACCCGTCCGTGTTGCGTCCCTTGGCCCATGTCGCCACCGCGCCCGCATCTCCGGGCTCGACGAGCACCACGCGCTGGACGTTCCTAGTGAACTTGCCCAGATCCTCGAGCTTGCCTAAAACGGAGGGCTTGCGTGCCTCAGTGAACGGTTCCTCGTAGAACCCCGAGCCACACAGCAGAAGATTCCTCGGGGCTTTGATCACACTGCGGAAGCGCTCGCGGATCTGGTCGTACAGAGACCTGTCGAGAGAGTGGATGAAACGTGGCTTGCGGTTCGCAGGAGCAAGCGAAGATGCCTTTGCGAGAAGCACGTCGAGTCGTCCGGTCACGTTGCGCTTCTTCAATGGGAGCGACTGCTCATCGCGATGGAACCGCCGTGCAAGTAGTGTTTCGAAGAACGCCCCCGCTGCTGCGATGTCGGCGCGGTCCTCGATTGGCGCGCTGCCATCGGGCGGAAGATCAACAATCCAGACCAACTCAAGCTGCTGCCGCGCGGAGGTATACGTGAAATTGGCCGTGAGCACGGCGAGTCGAAGATGGATCGGCGCACTAGTCCGGTTCGACGCGAACGCCAGTAGCGCAACCTTTGCGTGCAGCAGCGAGCCGGGCTCGACCTTACGCGGCTGGAACTCGTAGAGACCAGGGATACGCCCAGGCGGGAAGACCTCCTGTCGCGATGGCGACGAGTGCCCGTCGAGCATGAGGTACACAAGCACGTTACCCAGTTCGGCACGCTGTCGCGCCCGAAGCCCGGTGAAGCGCTGCATGGCATCCTCGAGAAAATCCTCTGCGCCGGTCATGGCGACAAGGGCTGCGCTGTATCCGACCATACCTTCCGGTGGCACGAAGATATCGAGTAGCGTTTCAGCGCTCATAGCGCACCTCGCCGCTCGGCATCACGCAGAAGCGAGTGGAAGTTTGCGATGCGAAACGTCCGCCCCGTTCCATCGGGCTCGATACTCGCCACTCCATCTTCGAGAGCACTGCCTTCATCGGTCGCATCCACGACACGGAACAGAGGGCCACGGGTGACGACGCCGTCGGCGAGCCCGAGCAATTTACCGCAACGCTCGACGAGAATACGAATGGCTTCCATGTCCTCTCCCGCGACCACTGCATTTGAGAAATCCCGGCTGGTAGCCACCCCCTTTATGGCCACCGCATTCAACTCGTTCACCTTCCCGACGTAGTTTTTCGAGGTGGTCCGAAGGTCCTTGATCGATTTCTTGAGCGCCGAGTCGCGTGCAAGATTAGCGAGCTTCACACCGCCACGCCCAAGTTCAACCGCGTGGGTCAGGATCGCAACCGTGTCACGCGCTCGGTCGAGCATTGTGCCGAAGGCGCGCGCTACAACGATTTCGTTGGCTTGCTCGCTATGACCGGCCTTGCGGAGACAATCGACAACACCACCATCGCCACCGATGCTCTTCAGGTTTTCTGCGCGCCCGAGCGCATGAGCCAGCCGTTTCCGCTTCTCACCGGCAGGCGTCGACCTTCCGACGAGCCGCGAGTAGACCAACTCGCGCTCCGCGACGGTGGCGCGCTCTGGCGACAAAGCTTGCAGCAAGGCTTTAGGGTGGCTGGGGACCCCTTGATGGTCCTCAAGCCACCCGCGCAACCACTTGCGTAGGCTCATCCTACCTTGGCCGACACGCTGCTCCAGAAAGTTCTCGGCGATCTTTCGTCCCACTGGCTCCAGCTCGAGGAGATCGAAGCGTGAGCCGCGCGCAAAGCCGAGCCCACCGTCGGCACGGATCGCCCGCGTCGCGGCCTGACGGTGCGTATTCCGCACGTAGTGCGCGGGTTGGCGAAGCTGATGAAAAGACCACACGTCCTGCTCGGCATCACGCCCGAACGCGCGCCGTCCGAGGACGCGCGGCGATGGGCTATTTGGATTAGCCCAAAACTCGAGCTTGCACGCAAGCGCCTCGATTCCGTGGCAAATAGCGGTGGGCCTCGGCCCATTCCCCATCTCCATGTGGAGCGCAAGCGCGGCCAGGGGCCACGAAAGCTGCCGCACGAACCAAATGCGCCCAAGTTCCGGCACAATCATTTCGCGGAAGAAGAGATCCGCCGCACGCAAATTGAAGTCGAGCGAGAGCCGCGAACACATGACTTCGCTCGGCGCGGGTGAGAACCAATAGGCGTCACTCATCAATAATACTCCACGTCGTATATGTGGCACGATTAATCATGCCGAAAAACCGACTCCTGTCGAAACTACAAAAATGGTCGCCAACTGAGAGCGCATCTACTCGGGCATCACATTGACGCAGGCGATTTTCAATAGTACGCGCGATGCGGCACCGCGCGGGCCGCTGGTCCCGCTAAATATGGGCAGAACCTGCTCACGACCCCATGGCGGTCATGCTTTTCATCACGCTTCTCATAATCTCAGCAAAGTAGTCGTTGAATACCTTCTCCATCGCCTTCTGATGGTCTCTGATTTGATCATCCCCCCATGTTTCATTTTTAAAGACCCGCTCCAGCTTGAGCGATACCCCTTTGCCGCTATAGCGGGCCTTAAAGTCCGCGCGCTTCTGGGCGAAGCCCTTATTACTTAACTCGGAATTTATGCCCCGACTGACAAGCGCTAAATTGCCGAAAGTATGTAACAAGTTTGGAGCTACTCTATCCGTACTAAACTCTGGCTTTTGGGGCGCGATGTGCTCAACGGAATTCTTGGCTGTAATCCGAAAATCCTTGGCCTGCTCGGTGGCAAGTTCCCTCGCCAGCAAGTATTCGAGCTTGTAAAACCAGTAGTGGCGAAAACCCGTCCCAAGTTCCTGTGATGTCCCGATCTCGTCCCGAATGTTTACCAAGGTCTCGTGGTGCCATGGGGCGTCGAGAAAACGGCGCGTCCTCTCAATGAGCGGCGCATCTCCGGCTCTGGTGCAAAATAGATGGTTATCCAAATGCTGAAGGTACAGCTCGACGCCCTCCGCACCATAACTTAGAAGATAGTTGAGTAACGGCGTTAGCCAGTACTGGGTCGTGAGCTGTTGGGAGTGATACAGCATACTTTGCAGAAGCGCGAAGCTGGGCATTGCGTCGCTTGTATGGCGCTGAAGATACTTGCTGCCATTGTTGGCATTGATGTACAGCTGTCGTATTGCGTGTATCTTGGTTTCCTCGATTATAACCCACTTGATTATATACATGTCGAAAACATAGCGAACCTGCCACAAGGTTTCTATGAATCGCTTTGCGTCACTGGAGTTGACATCACGACAAAAGAAATGGCTATTAAAGATGGCAAGCAGTTCCTTGTCCGAGATACGGGCAATGTCA
>JAJZZR010000074.1 GCA_021797465.1 Pseudomonadota bacterium
CATGTCGCACCTCGTGCGCGTTCCCGGAACGGCGATCGGCGCTGTGCTCTTGAACGATGGCACACTCGCCGCAAAGCTGCGTTCGACGGGCGTTGACGTGTTCATCGCAGACGAACAGCAGTCGGGTGCCTTCGGCATCCTGGTGCGGCTGCGCCGCGTGCTCATGAACTGGTGCCCGGATCTCGTGCATACTCACCGTGGCAAGGAAAATATACTGGGAGCGGTCGCAAACCGCTTGTCTGGGAATGTCCCTTGTGTACGAACGGCGCATGGGGGCAATGAACGCCATCCGACACGGGGAACCCGGGGCGCTGTGAATCGAGCAATTTTGGGGCTGGATCAGTGGTGTGGTCGGGTGTTACAACAGAAGATAGTGGCGGTCAGCGAGCCGCTGGGTGAAGAGTTGGCCGGCGTGTTCGGTTTGGGCAAGATTACCGTCATCGAGAACGGTATCGATGTGGATGTCGTTAGGGCCGAGAGGCAGCTTGCCGAGTTCAGGCGAAAAGAGCCGAATGCCACCCACATTGGCATCGTGGGTCGGCTGGTGGATGTGAAACGCGTGGACCTGTTCGTGGCAATGGCCGATCTCCTAACCGCGGCATTCCCGCAGCGTCAATGGCGGTTCCACGTCTTCGGTGACGGCCCGCTGCGCCCGATGCTTGAAGGGCAAGCTCGACAGTTGCAGCATTCGGGTCAACTCCAATTCCATGGGCACCGTGCCGATATTGCGACCTGCATGGGTGGATTGGATGTGCTCGTGAATTGTTCTGATCACGAAGGTTTGCCAATGACAGCGCTCGAGGCCAGTGCGCTAGGGATACCGATGGTGGCTCATGCAGTCGGAGGACTCAAGAACATCGTGCCCCAGGAATTCCTCGTGGTGAGGCACGACCCGGTTGGGTACAAAGAAGGCGTGATCCGGGCCCTGCGCGATGACGCACGCGCCATCGCGACGTGGAAAGCGACGTCAATTCTTGAGAGATTTTCAGCGTGGCGCACTGCTGAGCGAACGCGCGCCATGTATGAGCAACTGATCGCAGCTGCGAGGGAAAGGACCATAAATAAATGAGATGCTGGGGCCGTTGTGGCTTCGGAAGTGGGAATGCCAGTGCCTGCTAAGCGCAAGTCGTCGACTTTTCTGGGGCATACCGCCACATACGCCGTCGCAAACCTCGTGCGGCGACTGGCGGGGTTCCTGATGTTGCCGATCTACACGCGTTACCTAACGCCGGCGGACTATGGGGTCATCGGCCTGATGATGTTCACCCTGGCTTTATTCGAGCCGATTTTCGGGGCAAGGTTGGGGGTCGCGGTCCCTAAGTTCTACTTCGATGCGGCGGACGGGCCGCCGAGGCGCGCGGTTATCTGGGGGGCCCTCGGCTTGACGAGCGCGGTCAGCGTGCTGGGCATGGTTGCACTCATATTTCTGCGCGGAATCGGCTCCCAAGTCATTTTCGGGCAAAGCAAATATGCGCTGGCGCTCGGTGTCTTCGCGGTGAATCTGGTGAGCCGCCCGGTTGAGGACACCGGGATGCTGTATCTACAGATGCATGCGCGTTCACGGCTCTTCCTCGCCATGAGCATGGTAAAGCTTTTGATTCAGATAATCTTGAATGTCCTACTGGTGGTGATCTGGAAGGAAGGCGTCTTGGGCGTCGTATTGAGCGGCGTCATCTCATCGGTTGCGCTCGGCGCGGGGATGACGCTGTATATCGCGGCCCGTGAGGCTCCGGCCTTTGATTGGCAGACCACCCGAAAAATGCTGCAGTTCTGCTGGCCGCTATGGTTGTCGGGTCTTGCCGGTCTTTACACGGGTTCCGCGGGTGGCATGTATCTGCGGATGCTCGACAACCTGAGCGCAGTCGGGCGCCTGGAACTCGCGCTTCGATTTGCCGCCGTCGTGGGCATGGTGCTCTGGACACCGTTCGCGCAGCATTGGGCGCCGATGAGTTATCGCTATTTCAAGGAGGCGGACGGACCGCGGAAATTTCGAGTGGCATTCGTGGGAATTTCCGCCGTGCTGTTCGTCGGCGGTTTGGGTATCAGCATTTTTGCACGGCCCGTCATCAGACTCATGGCGACCCCGCCTTTCTACGCAGCCGCGGCGGTAGTGCCGATTTTGACCCTCGGATATGTCTTGAACAGTCTGAGGTGGTTTTTCAATTTCAGCTTCCTTGCCAACGGGCGCACAAAAATGAGCACTCTTTGCCATTATATGACTGCTGCAGTGATTACGGTCGCGTACATTGTTCTGGTCCCACGCTTCGGCTTGATAGGCGCGGCCGTGGCGCAGTCCTTTGCTTTTTCCGCAAGCTTTGTCTATACGCGACGTCTCTCGCGTCGATATTTTGATCCCGGATACAATCTTCGTTCCATTGGCGCATTCAGTTTGGTCACCATCGTGGCGTATCTGTGCGCGGATGTTCTCTTGCCGGCCCAGCCACTCGTGATCGACCTTCTGATCAAGTCGGGAATCTGGCTGGCCGCGGCCGCCGCGCTGATCGCCATGGCGGTGCGGACGATTCGGTCAATCGACTCTGCGGCGTTTGCCAATCTTCCGTGGCCGTTCGATCGACTGAACCGACCGGCAATCGAGCGGTAGCCCGAAACCTCGGCGCCGCCGACCGGTGCGGGGTTTGAGTTTGTTATGGAGTGTGACCGTGTGCCCGTCGGGCGCTCGGTTGTACCTGAAATTTTGAAGACGTTGCGGGAGAGCACGACGATGCATGATTTCGGCAAGCTGGTCTATCTGGATCTTCAGAAGACCGGTTCTACGTTTGTCAGCCGGTTCTTGAACGAAACATGCACGCTTTCGCTGATCAAGGAGTCCAAGCACGGGAGAATCCATTCGCGGCGAGATCGGACGGCGTTCTACGTTATCACTGTCAGGCATCCAATCTCCCAGTATTCGTCACTCTTTCGGTACGGTTTGGACCGTCAAGGCGCTTTGTATGATCGCCTGGCACAGCGAGGTAACGCCGACTTGTATGCGCGTGAGCCCGGTGCTTTCAACCGATGGCTGAGGTTCGTGCTGCAGGATGAGAATGCAGCCGCGCTGGGCGAAGGGTTTGAGCGCATCCCAAGGGAGTATAATTTGGGATTCTTATCGTATCGCTATCTCATGCTGTCCTTGGCGCAGCCGGAGAAGACGCTGCTCCGCAAGCCAAAAAATGTTGATCTTTTGGAATACGCCCGCGAGAAGAGCATCGTAAATCACGTCATTTTCAATGAGACGCTGAACCAGGGATTGAAGGCCCTGGCAACCCAGGTGAAACCGGAGTTCTTCGATCAGCAGAAAGTTATCGATTTCTTTGCTAAGGGGCAGCGGGTGAACGAATCGACAACGTCCAAAGAGACGATTGGCGAGATTGCAGACGACGTTCAAGAACTGATCAAAAACAAAGAGCGCATTCTTTTGAGCCTCTATTCATAGCCGATCGCATTGGAGCTGATTGTCGATATGGGCGCCGATCTAGCCGCTGTGGTGCGTACGATGCCACGTTCGTATGCAGTCGGTCGTTTGGCGTACGATGCGCGGAGTTACGAGCGCGTGAGTCGGAAGAGTAAAGAGCCTTTCGGCAAGAGCAGCAGCATGGAGAAAGGTGCCCTGCTCGCGCACTTCCTTCGGGATCCCGGAAACATGCGTGAGATCCGTGCCATACAGGCGCGATGCTCCGAGCCCCGCGCGCTGGAGACGAATGACCAAATCGTCGCGAGCGGCTTGGTCGGGAGCCAACAAAGCAAGCCGAAGGGGTTCGGGTTCGGTCGATGGGGTGTCCGGTTGAAGCGACAGTATCCCGAAAGATGTCCATTCGGCAAGGGATGAGGTCCAAACACGACGGTCGTAGGACCGTCGTTTCCGGTATTGGTCGAATGTCGCATCGACTCTGCTCCAGGCATGCGGAGGCAGCGCGGGCGAATCATGCAGTGGCTTATACGTCACCGTTCCGAGCCCGATCCCGGGTAGATGTGAGACGATCCAATAAGGATGGGGTCGCGTCAGAAAATTAAATGCGACGGCGGCTGCTGTGCCGGTGCGCAGCCGGTCCCGGAGGGTGTATTGTTTCCACTTGGAGATATTTTCAGGTGCGGAATCCGGCGGTGCGATGAATGCGCCGCCATGTAGCAAGTTCATGGGCTTGCCGCGGCCGAAGCTCAGAATAATATAGTCGGCGGGCCAGCTGATCGGGTTGCGCGGCAGAAACTGGGCGCTGTCCTGAACCAGGGCAACACCGCATCTTCGACACAATTCAGGCAGCCTGGGAGTCCCATCAGGGAGTCCCAAGAGGTTGACTGATACAATGGCAACGGTGTCAGGGGAGAGTTTTCGCGTCAGATCGTCAAGATCATAGGCCCAGCCCGACGCGGCGATGTCCGCGAGTCGCGGGAATACGGACGCGTGGATGCACGCCGCAACTAGATCCGGGCACCCGTACGCAGGAATAATCACTTCGGGTGTATGAACCGGTTTCCGTGCTGCGCATCGTGCAAGCGCGTGGCTAAGCGCAGCGGTTCCCGATGCGTACAAAGTAATCGGACGGTCACTGAAGAAACGACGCAAAGATCCGTGCGCTGCGGAGTTGCTGCACGCGAGCGGAACAGGCCGCCGGACGGGAGGCAACGCCGCGAATTTCACCGTTTCGACGGCTCCCACGTCAAGATCGTGCGGCCGGCGAAGACGAGCGCGGCGGCATGGAGGATGGCGAGATTAACTTCTACGAAATAGATGCCGAGGCGCAGAGGCCCGATACGCCGAAGCCCCGGAATGATCCGTGCAACCGCGGGCGCAAGGTAGAAGGCCAGTTGCAGGGCGACCCATATCCGGAACACCGGATGCCGGACCATGAGGACGATACTCACGGCGAGCGTGCCGAGCAGGAACCCGGGAGTCACCCAACGCATCACCTTGTGGCTGAACACCTCGAATGAGAAACGGCCGTAGCGCGCGATATTGAGGACTTCGGCACGGATCTTGAGCGAGTTCATCCCGCGCACGATGGTGCGGACTTTTCTCTGATATTCCTTGCGGCTGTCGGCGATGTCCTTGTAGTAGCCGACGAGCCGGCGATCGGACACCGCGCGAAGACCCAGTTGGGCGCAGCTGAGCGCGGTGCCGAAATCGCTCTGCACCCGATCGTCCCAGTGCGCACACACGCTGCGCCGGGCCGCGAAGAATGATCCGCTGAGGCCGACGAGGGAGTGAAAGCGCGTCTCGAGGTCACGCAGCCACATTTCGTAGCGGACATAGGCGCCTTCGCCCTGCAGCGTCCCATCGGCGGAGAGGAAGCGGTCGATGCTCGATACAGCACCGACCTCTGGATCGTCAAAAGCGGCCACCACATGCGCTAGCGCATCGGCTGGCAATATTGTACCGGCGTCCGTAAATACGATGACATCCGCATCCGTCGAGGTTACCGCAAGTCCTTGCGCATGCTCTTTGCCGCGACGGACCGGCGAGCGCGACAGGCGTATGCCGCGGTCCGCATATCCGAGAACGATCGAGTCTGTGGCATCATCCGAGGCATCGGAGGCGACGATCAGATCGAGGTCGAGCTCACCTCGCTCGAGGACGAGAGTATTATCGAGTTTGGCAACGATCTTTGCCGCTTCATTGCGCGCGGCAATGATCACTGCGACTTTGCGAACCGGAGTAGATTGCGCATCAGCGCGGCACTTCCGAGCGGGCAACGCGAGCAGCAGCAGCGGATACCAGAAGTAGCTGTATGTGGCTGCCATCAGGCAAAGCCAAAAGGTCGCTTCCATGATTATCTGCAGCGAGTTGGTCTTGGGGGCATCGGTCGCTTCTGTCGATTCGTGAGGAGCATTCGGATATCTGGAGGGAGTCGCGGGTCAGTGGGCAATTTCCATCATGAGGACTTTGCGGCGAGCCGACGCCACAGATTGCCCAGCACGCCCAGGGCATGGCCAAAAAAATACGCGTAGCCGACGATGAACATGGGTATCGCGAGCGACCATTGCCATGCGGAACGCTTGAGCTTCTTCAGGGCAAAGAGACCCGGTGGTGTGAGCTGCAGGATCAGGCTGGCGATCAGCGCGTCGAGAAATAGCGGGCGCGAGTCGAAGAGTACCGCGCCGAGGGAGACGAGCCCTGCGCACGATGCGGCAATGAACAGCAGCGTCAATCCCAACGTCAGGTCGAATCGAGATCTGACCTCGATATGGTTGCTGCCGTGCCAGATCTCCTTGCGAACGACCTGCGCAAGTGTACGGGCGAATCCGTGATGGATGACGCGGCAATCGGATGCGGCGATCAGCACAAGTCCATGCTTACGTATCCTGTTCGACATGTCGTCGTCTTCGCCGGAGAGAACGGTCTCATTGAAATTGCCGAGATCACGCAGGAGCGCGGTTCTGGCAATGAAGCTATAGGTTACAAGACTAATGGCTTCGTGGATGATGTCGGGCGGGCCAAGCGTGGGGGCCAGGCATCGTTCAACCCATGTGCCGTCTTGCGGCGCGAGCGCAGGACCGCCGCCCACCGCTCCGACTCGTGAGTCCGTACTCAGGATGTCGATGGCGCTGCGCAGCCAGGTGCTTGGAACCGTGCAATCCGCGTCGACAAACGCCACGTACTCTCCGCGTGCGGAGGCCAGCCCGACGTTGCGGACTGCGCCTATCTTCATTCCGTGATCCGCACCGATCACGCGTGCTCCGGCAGCACGGGCGATCGCTGCGGTCGCGTCCGTCGACTGATGGTCGATGACGAGTATCTCGAGCCGATCCGCGGGCCAGCCCGTCGCGAGGACAGAAGCGATGCATCTTCCGATGATATGTTCCTCATTGTGGGCGGGTATGAGCACCGAGATCACGGGCAGTGTGCTCGCGAGTTCGCCGGGCGCGGTTACGGCTTGCAGAGTGGGATCCGGTGCTCGCATGGGGATTTGTGGATGAGAATCTTGAATGCGGATGCGTTGGCGGGAGAGATTATTGACGGATATGTCGTTGTACGTTGAGCGGCCGAAGCGTCATGATGAAAGGCTCGACCGCACGGTCTCGACGACGGCGGTAATGGTATCCTCGATATGATACTGAGATTCGACCGTTCTGCGTGCGGCTTGGCCCAGTCTGCGCCGCAGACTCGGATCGATAGCGAGGGAACGCAAGGCGTCGGCAAGTGCAAAAACGTTGCGATGTGGGTACGTCAACCCTGTGACCCCCGGTTCGATGAGCCGCGAGACGGTGGGCTCGTCGGTCACGGCGAGGGCAAGTCCCGTCGCCATGAATTCCAGGATCGCCAGGCACAGACCGATCTCGCCGTTTGAGGCGTGAACGGCGATATCGCAGCCGGAAAGCACCTGCGCAACGTCGTTGCGGCGCCCGAGGAGCGTAAAACGGTGTTCCAAGCCGCGTTCCCGGATCCGGGTTTGCAGGGTGGGGGAATCCGGTCCGTCGCCGATGTGCAGGAAATGCACATCGAGATCCTTTAGCAATGCGGCCGCCTCGACGATGTCCTGAACACGCTTGTACGGGTGCAGCCGCGAGCAGGAGACGACGAGCACGGTGTGGGGAGAGAGCGACAGTTCGTTGCGGATCGTGGAGTTCGGATGCGGGAACTGGGCGAGGTCAATGCCGTTTCGCGCCAGACGGCAGCGCTGTCGCGGTATGCAGCCCACGGTGATGAGGCGGTCGAGAACCTGTTCCGAGCTGGCGATATAACGATCGGCGCCAAAGGCGCGGATCTGAATGCGCTTGAGGAGTCGTTTCAGTGCCGCGGGCGCCGTTCGGTGCCCCGGCGTGTGATCGTGGATGATGATGCGATGGACGCCGTTGCGTCTGAGCCGCGGATAAACGCGCGAGGCGTACGGGCGATCGGTGAGGTAGATCAGACCGATACCCCGGTCGCGACAGAATTTGACTAGAGCGGCCGGCCGGCGAAAATCGACCTGGAATTCTTCGACCTCGATGCCCGCGGCCCGAAACTCGGGATTGACCGCCGCAATCTCGGGGAAACACAGGTGGGTCCGGCGGTCGGGGAACGCGTGCGCGATCGCGATCCAGAAGCGCTCGATCATCTTCCACGCATAGCCGGTGTCGGAACGCCAGTTCCCGACCAGCAGGATGTTGGCGGACTGTTTCGAGCGGCTCACTAGTCGCACTCATTGGACGCCGCGGACGACTGCAGGGTTTTATCGAGCAGCGCTCGCTTGTCGACCTTGCCGTTCGGACTGCGCGGCAGTTGTGTGCAGAAGACGACTTGGCTCGGTACCATGTGGGGCTCGAGGAGCGCGGCGCTGCCGGCGCGAATGGCGCGAGCGGTAAGGGCGGCGGCGGGATCGGCGACGATGTAGGCGCGGATCGCCGCGCCGAGCACAGGATCCGGGACACCGACGACAGCTGCTGCATGCACTCCGGGGATACGGTGCAGCGCGTTCTCGATTTCCACGGGACTGACCTTCTCGCCGCGGGTCTTGATGATGTCATCCGTGCGGCCGACGAAATAGAGAAAGCCCTCGGCGTCGCTGCGAAAGAGATCGTGGGTGCACAGCACGCGCTCACCGGGGAGCTTGCCGGGCTTGAGCATGTGCGCGGAGAGATCGGGCCGGTTCCAGTACCCGGCCATGACATGCGGTCCGCGGACATGGAGGATGCCGGGTGTGCCGGGCGGGACGGGGTTGCCGTCGGCGGAGAGCAGATAGACTTCGGTGCCGGGAATGGCCTTGCCGACCGAACCCGGCTTGGCCTCGAGCAACTCAGGCTCGAGGTAACTCACGCGTTTGCATTCGGTCAGGCCGTACATCGCATAGATGAGGGCATTCGGGAAGATCTCGCGCAGGCTCGGGACGAATTCCGGGGGAAGCGCGGCGGCGGTGTTGGTGAGACGGGTGACCGTCGGCAGGCAGAGCGGGCTGCGACGATGGGCATCGATCAGAGTGGCGAAGAGGGTGGGAACGCCGGGGAACACAGTGATTTGTTCGCGGCGCACGGCCTCGAGAGTCTGCCCCAGGAAAGTGAAGGAGTGCTCGAGTACGAGGCGCGCGCCCAAAGCAACCGCCATCAGGAGCTGGTACAGACCGTAGTCGAACGAGAGCGGCAGGACGCACAGGATGCGTGCGTCGCGAGTCAAGCGCAGATACTCGATCAGGCTGCCGACGGCAAAGACCATCGATTGGTGCGTTTGCATGACACCTTTGGGAGTGCCGGTGCTGCCGGAGGTGTAGATGATGGCGGCGAGATCCAGCGGGATGACCCCTGGCGACGCATCGAGTGACTGCGAGCCCTCGGCGCTCGCCAACCAGCCGCCCGGGGAAGAATCGTCAGCCTGAATTAGGTGTGGCGGGAGGGCCAGGCGCGCCAGAGCGTCCCGATACGTTTCCTCGAGGCGGCCGTCTGCAATCAACGCCCGGGCGCCGCTGTCGCCGAGGATAAAGGCCAGTTTCTCGGCCTTGGTCTGCGGATGGATGAGCACGAACACCGCACCGGCGAGCAGGGCGCCAAAGATGGACACGGCCGCGGCCCAGGAATTTTCCAGCAGGAGAGCGACGCGATCACCGCGCTCTACGCCGGATGCGCGCAGGATGCCGGCCAAGCGCTCGGCCTGTGCGAGCAGCTGGCCGTAGGTGAACGTCTGGCCGCCCACGATGAGCGCAATCCGGTCCTGTTCGCCCGGGTTGGCGCGTTCCAACAGCAGGTCGTGCAGCAGACGTTGGACCTTCATGGGGCTTTTCGGCAAGCGGCGGACGATGCAAGTCCGGAAAGTTCGGGGATGTGAGCCAGATCTTTGAGCGCGGAATTATGCAGCATATACTTCAGGCGGCGGAAGGGAGCTGCGCATGACGTTACGGGCTGAACTGCGGCAATTTATCGTGGAGAACTTCTTGCTTTCGCGAGATGAATCACGTCTTGGCGATGCCGATTCGCTCACGGCCCAAGGGATCCTGGATTCGACTGGAGCGCTCGAGCTGGTCGAGCATCTGCAGGCGCGATACGGGGTCGCGGTTCAGGATGAGGAGCTGCATCCGGATAATCTCGATTCCATCGACAAAATCGTTGCGTTCATCGAGCGTAAACGTGCATAGGGTCCTCGGATCCTGGCGGTTCGACCGGTTTCACCGCTGCGGTCCGGGGTGAGGCGCCGTGTGCGGCATCGCGGGCTCGCTCATCATCGATCGGCAGAGCGGGGCCGCGCATCCCGATGTATCAGCCATGATCGCCATGCTGCGTCACCGCGGACCG
>JAJZZR010000294.1 GCA_021797465.1 Pseudomonadota bacterium
AAAGAATTCAAAAGTCCTTGTTAACCCGGCGTGGAACTTCCGGACCAGACGACGACATGATGTCATGAAGTGGTATGTTGCAGAAACCTGATCGTTGACGGGCAAGCACGGACGTTCGTCTGGAGCTGCGTCGTCAGATGTTGATGCCGCGCGAGCAAGGCAAGACGCATGTCGAGATCGTGCAGATCACCGGATATACCCGCTCGTACGTCTCGACGATGCTCAAACGCCTGGAAGGCGCACCGCAGATGCTGGCAGGGCTGGCGCGTGGTGGGCGGCCGCAGGGGAGCCCGCGAGCATTGTCGGCGAAGGAGGAGCGTCGGGCGCAGCAATTGATCCGCGGTAAGTGCCCGGATCAGCTGGCGTTGCCGTTTGCGCTGTGGACCCGAGGTGCGATTCGCGAGCTGATCCGGCGTGAGTTTGACGTCCGACTGTCGATTCGGGGAGTCGGTGAGTACGTAGCGCGCTGGGGCTGCACCCCGCAGAAGGCGGCGCGGCGTGCGTACGAACGCGACGCTGCGGCGGTGAAGGACTGGCTGTCGATCGAGTACCGAAGATCAAGGCGCGCGCGACGCGGGGACACGCCGAGATCAGCTGGGGTGATGAGACCGGGGTTCGTTCGGACGGGAGTCGCCATCGCGGCCACGCGCCGCCTGGGCAGACGCCGATCATAAAGGTCCCCGCCCGTCGCAAGAGCCTCTCGGTTATCGCAGCAGTGACGAATCAAGGGAAAGCGAGGTTCATGATCTACCCGGGCGGTTTGAGTCCGCAGCGGCTGATCAAGGACTCGCCTCACAAGGTGTTCCTCATCCTGGACAATCTGAACGTTCGCAAGGCCAAGGTGGTGCGCGAGTGGCTTGAAGAGCACGTCGATCGAAACGAGGTGTTCTATCTGCCACCGAACTTCCCGGAGTTTAATCCACCCGAGTACTTCAATGGCGACTTGAAGGGTGAGATCCAGCGCGGCGTGCCGCCGAAGGACGTGACGGACCTGAAGCGAACGATGCTGAGCACATCGCGCCGTATCATGAAATCTCCCGGGCGTGTGCGTGCCTACTTCAAGCATCGCCACATCAAATATGCCGCGTGAGTCCACTGCAATTACGCCGGGTCAATAGTCGCGGTCGTCCAGCGGAAGAACTCCGCGCTGTTGAGGTGCGTGCGGCGAACCGGAACACTCGAGTCCGGGGCCGTGGGATTCAGGCCCGGGATCGAGAGGCGGCCTGGACAGGCATGAGCGTGTCGTTCTTGCAGACCTGGGCCAAGGAACGCCTGCCCGCCTCTTTCCGGAGTTTTGAATGTAGCCGTGGACACAGATTCCCCGCACATGGTTGCTCCGCAGACCCGGCTACCGAGCGCCATCTCTTGCAAGCGCCTCGAGCAAACGCCGTGGAGCCAACCGTTGGCTTGAGAACCATCCGCCCAGACAAGCGAAAAGCATGCCAGCCATCGCAACTCGGTCGCGATGACAGCCACGGGAAATGCGGATCGACGCACGGAGCGCTTCACGATTTCAGCCTCTGCAGCACTTGCGGAGGAACCGCTCCGATGAGCAGCGAGCCGCTCCCCTTTTGCGGGAAAGCCAGCACCGAAAGATGTGCGGCCGTGATCGCGTAGCAGCCGTGCCGGGCGATGGCTTCACGGATCTTCGATTGCCTGAAGAACAATTTCCGACTCATTACGTACTGCACCAGAATGTGCCCATGGTAATAATAGGCAAAGGCAATCGCCGGCTCGCCTCGGATGGTGGTGCGCCAGGCACCGGCCATGCGAGCGCGCAACGTCTTCAGCGGCCGAGCCGGAAAGGAAGCCGAACTCATCAGGACTGCCAGTTGCCGCGCATCAGGCGGCGACAGCTCGCTCCCCAGATGCTGGCGGTAATCGGCCAGGGCGGCCCGCACCATGGGTATCTGGCCTGCGCCTTGCCTGCTCGGCAACATTCCGTTGACCGCCATTCCGGCGGCGAGACTAGCCGCGATCGCCCAGCCAATCCAGGGCAGCACCCTGCTGAGGCGCCCGCCCCGAGCATGCTCCGGTTGGGACTGTGCAGCAACGGTCAATTGCTGACGGAGGCGCTCACGAAATTGCGGCGAGGCCCGCGGCACTGCCATCACGCTCACGCCGCCCGCGAGCAGCCCATGCAAGTGTAGCGCGCGGCGGCAGTGCCGGCAGCCCGCCAGGTGCGCGTCCATCTGCGCACGCTCCGCCGGCGAAAGTTCGTCGTCGAGGTAACCGTCAACCTGGTCCATCAGGCGTTGATGACGCTCTGCAACCGTGCTCGCTTTCATGCCCTTTCCTCCTTTCCTGCAACGCGGGCCACCCCCCGAGTTTTGCCCTCATGCATGACCCAGCCGATGAGCGTCGCCCGGGCTCGGTGGATCCGGCTCATGATGGTTCCGGGAGCCACCCCGAGGATCTCGGCGATCTCCCGGTATTTCAGTCCCTCGAGATCGTGCAAGAGCAGTGCTTCCGCGAAGTCCGGCGACAAACGCTCGAGCAGACGCGCAAACTCTTCTCGCTCGAGCTCGCGGCTCAGCTGCTCGAACGGCTCGTCATCGAGCCCGACAGCCTCCTCGTAATGCTCCTCGAGCGGCACCACCGGATGCAGCGCCTGGCGGCGCTGGTACTTGCGGTAGTAGTCGGCGACTTCGTGCTTCATGATCCTGTAGAGCCAGCCGTATACGCGCTCGACGTCGGACAGGGACTCAAAGCCCTCCCACGCCTTGATGTAGGCTTCCTGCACCAGGTCCTCAGCGAGTTCGACGGATCCGACCAGTATCCGTGCCGCCGCCAGCAATCGATCGAGGTGCGGTAGGGTCAGCGCCTCGAACAACCCGGAGGCAGACCCGCGCGCGCCCTGCGACGATCGCCCCGCGAAGCCAGCTGTTCTCTGCCTCATCTACGTAGGTCTGCTATGGCACGTTGAAACGCATCAAGCGCAAGGACCTGCGCCATGGGCCCGAGTCGCGGCACCGATCAGCGCGTGTCGTTGTTCGCCGAGAACGCGAATTCGTCTCACCACATCCTTGTGACTCACGTGGCGATCCTGTAGCTTGGTTGCGGGCAACGCTTGGCGTCGTAACAGCCCAGTAGCGGGCACGTGTTGTTATGCGTAACTGTCTCCTGCGGCATGCACAGCATGGCCCTCATGACCAGAGCCATGCGGCGCTGCCAGGACTGCCCCTGTCCGGCTTGATGCTGCGCCATTCCGATATGACTTTTGGCATCCTCAAAAGCCCGCTCTATCCGCAAGCGCTGCGCCTCAATACGCGCCGGTTTTAGTCTCGCTGCGACCGCGGCTGCGGTGGTAAAGCATATCGAGAGAATTTGTGTTGGAGTCGACGAAATAAACCAGCAGATCTCCGTGGGTAGTCTCGCTCGCAACCACTCCGAACAGAGCCGAACCGGTGCCGGCGGCGGAATTCACGGGAGTTCTGTCCACAAGCCTCACGCCCACGGGCTTGGCGTCGAAGTAATAGGTGCCTGCTTCGGCGTATGGCTCGGGAGCAATCTCGACAATGTCATTGTCCAGCTGGTTGGCCGCGATCAGATCTCCGTTGATTGGATTCATCGTCAAACCAACCGGCGCCTTCAAGGGTGCGCCTTGATAGACGACAACGCCGGAGGTCATCCACGGGCCACTGGTCGTGGCATGCGGAAACGCGACAATACTGTTCGTGGTAGTGCTGGCGACGTACAGGATATCCCTCTTCGGGTCGTATACCATACCTTGAGGGCCCGTGGGGTCGAACGCGTTGGCTCCCACGGGAAGAGAACCGATAGTGACGACCCTGGCTTGGCGGAAGTCAGGCGCCGTGAATTCCTCCCGCTGCACCCAGCCAGTGCCGTTGTCAACTTCAGTGACAAAGAAGTACGGGGTTGTGGTCCCGCTCTTGACAGCGAACGCCTGTCCCCATGGCCCGGCGAACATATTCGAGGCGGGACTGAAGGAGGCGCCGCTGTCATTGTCAATGATGCCCGTGTTGCTCGGGAAAGCAGTTCCATTCGGCGTGATGACCACTACGTTGCCGTCCCCGGTGGTCGTTCCATCGGCGCTGTTGGTATACCCGGGCAGGTAATTTGCGATCCATGTCGCACCCAGCGCGCTAATGGCCATTGCAACCGGGCCGGCGCCGATGTCCTCGGTGTAGAATGGCATGATCTTCCCGGTGCTGGGACGGTAGAGCAGAATGCTCGTGCCGGTTTTGGCGCCGGTGCTGTTGCTGAAATCGCTGATGAGAAGGTCGCCGGGTTGCAGCGCCGTGCGCTTGCCTTTGAGCACTCCGCTGAACACGGCAGGCGCGATTGCCAGGGCATACGGATTGGCATCCTTGTTGGTGGCCACCGTGCTCGCGAGATTGGCGACCGTATTCAGGCCATTGATCGTGGTGAAGCGGTGCCGGTGTTCCCGTACAGACCGCGAGGACATCAGGGCGCATCCGCCGTGCCTGCTTGAGCCCCCGGCGCAATCCACCCTCGGCGTACCAGCGAGGGCGCTTCCGGCCAGGACTGCGGAGGCGACTACGGCACTGAGCACACCTGCCCCGCCGCGCCACAGACCGGCGCCGCAAGGCCGCAGTCCGGTAATCTGCTTAATTGTACCCATGACACACTCTTTACTGTTGAGGAGGTTGAACCGGACTGCCCTTGACCGCAAGCGACTGCGCGTTCTCTTGGGCGCTAGCAGTTCCGGTCTGAAAATGCTTGGCTTGAACACACTGCATGGGAAGACGGTGCGGCGGAGAATTTTATTCCCGGGTGCGGGGACGCTGTGATCATCGCCGCGACCGCGACACTCACCTGCGCCAGTTCGTCGGGGAATCGCCCCGGTGCGCGCATTCGACCTGCTGTACCGTCGTCAGGGCAAAAACGGCAGATTGGGGCGCGACGCCAAACCATGCCGGGGAAGACCCTCAATGCAGCCTGACGCGCGGCTGCGATCGCCACGTCATGTGCCTCGCCACGGTGTCCTCCGCCATCCTCGCAGGACCGAACAACGCGAACGCGTGCATCTTGGGCAGCGAGGCATAGGTGAATGGCGCTCGGTTGAGCGGTCAATTTTCGCGGGGATCCGTATAATGGACCGTGAAGTACTGACATGCGCAATTACGCAGAAAGGCTTTCGGGGCTATGGTGTAATTCAATTTGCCATGGAAATCGTCAGGCTTGACGTTGCTCGATTGCAGTTCCCTCTTGGATGCCTTGACCCCACGTTGGTACTTTCCGCGAGCCAATCTCGCTTTGACGCTCACGCCGGTCTTCGCTGTCTTCCCGGCTATGAGATTTATGCACCTGACGGGTATACGCATGGTCGATCAGCGCTTGACGCGAGGCTGCTGACCAGCGTCTCACTATCGTCACCTTTGGATCGGCAGCCTGAAGGCATGCCCATTGACGCTGTGCAGAACCAGCGTGTAACGGCCGCTGATTAGCCTCAGACCGGGTTGCGACGCCGGCAGCGCGATCAGGGCACGAGCACCCATCTTGGCCGTGATACCGGCATAGCCCGGACCGAATTTGTTGTACGCGTATTCATTGTGGAATGCGCTCTTGGGCAAGGCCGCCAGCGCGAGGCCGGTCCAGCGCTCGAGCGCCCGACCGTTGGCGCCAAGCAGCACGGCATCGATCACGTTTGCGGGCTCGGCGGGTGTACCGGCATTGAGATACGCCGTGAAGCGCACGCTACCGTCGGCTGCGAGAGTGCCATTAGAGAGACTGATGTGATGCTTGGCCGGGCTCACCGGACCGCCGTGAAACGGCGTGATCACCGAGCCGCGGTAGTGGTTGTAGGTCAAGACGGTGAACAGCACCGTGATGATCGCAGCGTACAAGCTTAATCGGCGCGTGCGCTCCGGCGACCATGGGGCACTGCCGAACCACTGAAACCACGTGCGCCCGGCCAGCGCCGGATTGCGCCGCATCATTCGGCCGTCGATTGAGTAGACCGCAGAGCCGGCGAGGAACAGCGCCGCTCCCATCGCGAAGTTGCAGGCTGCCATGGTCCATTCATCGATGCAAGTCGCGCCCTGCCAGCCAAAGAGGAGCATCAGGACGACGCTGAACCCGATCGAGACCAGCGCGGAGAGACGGGTCATGAACCCGAAGATCAGGAACAGCCCGAAAACAAGCTCTGCGGCGCTGAAGAGGATGACACCGGCATAGAGCAGGGAGAAATGATGCAGCAGGTAGCTGACGAGGTAGTTCATGCCAAGGATTGCCCCCGGCATGGCCGACTGGAACTTGTTGGCCATCCAGCTCGGAGCGTGAGGATTGAGCTTACTCGGCGCGTAGATGAACCGGCGGCTGCCTCCGCCCCAGAAGATCCAGCCCTGCACAAAGCGCACCGCCAGCATGGCGAACCCCAGCAAGCGCCACGCAGGATTCTCGGATCCATTCAATTCGGCCTTGACGGCCGCGGTCGTAGTTGCCATGTCGGTCTCCGCTATACAGTAACTCGTCGCCCTTTGGTTCTTTGCAGAGCGCCCGAGGCTAACCTCGGGCGCTCCCATCACCAGGGGTACTGCCCACCCTGAGAGTCGAATGTCCCGTCTCCTCGCTTGTCCGCTATCGTGTCGCGGTGCCGGAGGGGAGCGCCCTGAAGCCATAACGCTCGAAGATCCTCAGTGCCACCTGTGACCGCAGAAATCGCAGCCAGAGCTTGCCGGCCTTCGGGTGGGGCGCGCCGGCGACCAGCGCCGCCCCATATATCGCCGTCGTGTTGTATTCGGCAGGGATATCTACGTTGCCGATCGGGTGACCCTCCTGCTCCTGAAAGATCGCCTCGGACTTCCAGGTTACGCCGGCCACACCGAGCCCCTGCATGAGGAACAAAGGCGTCTGGCGGTGATGGATGTGCGTCAACAGCGTCTGACCGTCCGCGACCTTGGTCTCATACACGCTGTGCTCGAGCGCACTGCCTCCGGCTTTACGCAGGCTCGCCTGAATCTGGCGCGCGACTCCCTCGAAGGCGGGATTCGGCATGACCAGGCGAACGCCCGGCCGGCCCAGATCGCGCAGACCCGTGATGTGTCCGGGGTTGCCCTTCGGCACCATGATGGTCAAGTCATTGGTGACATACGGAACGGCCGGCGCGAGCAGCTTGCCGGCAGCGATCTGCGCGCGCACCTTCTTCAGCCCCGCGGCGTAAACGTCCGGCCGCGCGGTGAAAGTCATGTTCCCCGAAGTGAAGGTATCGCCGCGAGCCATTGCCTTCAGGAGCAGGCCGGGCGGAATGGTGACATAGAAGATCCGGCCGCGCAGGCCCGGATGCTGCGCTTCGAATGCCTTGATGAGCGGCGCCATGGCGAAGAAATAATTTCCGCCCACATAGATGACCAACCGCGGGTCGTTTATGTCACCGTGAAAGTCGGCGAGGGAGTCGACTTCGGGCACCGTGAACTGCAAGCCCTGGTGCAAAGCAGGATCATTCGCGCCATGCGACCAGGGCGGATAGAGCGTTTCGTCGTAGCGCGGCGCAGTGACGGGATTACCGGCCGCGACGGCCGGTACCGACAGCCCATTAAGGCACCCGATTGCCAGAACATATGCCGCAGCGAGCAAAAGACGACGCAGGTTCATGGTGAATTCCTACAGGGTTTTGGTGGGTCTTGGATCGGAGCCGGCATAGTGCGCTCGAAGAGCGACTCCGAGCGCACTGCCGCCTTGCGTCACATGCGCATGAGCGCATAGCCCTCATCTTGCTGGATCACCAGGGTGGAAAGGGCCGAGAGCGCCACCTTGATTTGCGGGTTTACCTCCGCGGGCTTGAATCCCATGTCGCCGAGCGCGTTGCCGCAGACCATGATTCTGACTCCTGCCGCGCGAAGCTCCGTGATTACCTGGAGATTCGGATTGGCATGGCCGTACTTGGCGCGATATGCCGCTTCGCCGAGCGCGATCGGTGTGACGCCTCCGTGAATGATGACTTCGAACTTCAAGTGGCCGAGAGGAACGCCGGCGGCGGCGAATATGTTGACGGTGCGCGCAATGTGACCGAGACCGGGGTTGACCTTGCGCGAATCCGCTTTGCCTTTGGTCACATCAAACAGGGCCTTATAGGTGGCTCTGGCGCTCGGCCGGTCGATCGCCTGCGGCCACACGTGCACGGGTCCATAGCCCTTGATTGCCGGATAGCTCCAGAAGCCCGGCGGCTGCGCGGCGAATGCGGTCATGGAGAATGCCGCGGCGGCGGTGAGAGCGAGGAACGCGGTGCGTGATCTCATGAGCGACTCCCAGTTGTTGAATGAGATGGCTGCGAACTACCTTGCTATGATCACCCAGCGATACAGATAAAAATAATGCAATTAAGTGGTCTGCAAAATGCCGTTTATTTATATCTTGCGACCGTCGCCCAATGGGGTCTGCGTACTCCGAAACGTAGTCCACAAGGTCACTTTCAGCGAATTTAGCCGGAGTTCGCGGATTCGACAGGTAGCACGAGGTCACGCATCGATTTTCCGAGAATGCACCCGAAGGTCTGCACTGTGAGCCGGCCCGATTTTTCGGCAACCGATTTGCCAGAGTCACGCTGACTGCGGTCGCGCCGGAGCATCCTGCCCGTCGAATGCGAGTCGCGGTGGTCGCGGCGCTCCGCGACTGCTCGCTGAAGCCCGCGGGTCTGTCCAGTCCCAACCTTGCCAACATCCTGATGAAGGAACTGGACATCGACGCCATTCATCGACAGCCACTTGAGACCGCTCCTCGGTTCGAGCTGTTCCTTCGAGGAGTGCGCTCGGAAGACCGGTCTATGCCGCGCCGCGATCGCCGAGGCGGTCGGAGCCGGTCATCCCGTGCAGACTTACGTGAGAGGCAACAAGCGCATCACCGCGGCATCGGTGGAAGGGTTCCAGTCCGCCTATCTTCCGCTGGCGGCAGTAGCGCAGGAGAAGCGCAGGTCGCCCCGCCTGCTGGTCAAGCTGATCCGCAAGAAGCGCCTGCCCATCATATTCGTCGCGCGGGCGAATCATGCCAGTCCACAAGGGTTCATCGCGCGCTCGCGCGTACCGCAATTGATGGCCGCAATAGCCGAGTCGCATTTTCCGCACATCAGCGAGGGCATTTGCGGCAATTTCCCGCTGGGCGATCTGAGCGGGAACGCTACTCGGGCGCGTTGAGCTCGATCAGCTTCTGAGTCTGTACCTCCCAGGCCCGCAGGAGCTTCTTGGTCCTGCGGTAATTGGCGATGGCCTGGCGCATCAGCTCTGCCTGCTTCGGGGTGAGGCTGCGGTGGTGCAGCCGGCCCGCCTTCAGATAGCTCCATTCGTAATACGGCCCGTGTCGTGCCGTCGGATCGTGTGCGCAGCGGCAAGCGGGATTGCCGCAGACCTTGGTGCGCTTGAGCAACGTGCCCGAGGCCAGGTACTGCATGGTTGCGATCGTTTGCTGGATCGCGACGATCTTCGCTTCGGCGCGGGCGCGGGCGCGTGACTCTGAGTGCGGCACAGGATTGACGTACTGAGGAACTGGCGATATTATTAACGCCAGAGTGATGCCAGCGCAACCCCGTAAGCCGCTCGCCGAGAACTTCGCTCTGTCTACCGAGCGGCTGGGACCGCTTCCCCTGGTCAATCACTTCATCGAACGGCTCGGTCTCACCGAGCTGCTCGATCAGTACGTGCCTACCACCGATCGGCGCTGCGCGCTACCGCATGCACTCGCCCTCGGGGTGCTGCTACGCTCGATCGTCGTCGAGCGCGAGCCGATCTACCGGGAGGCCGAGACGGTGCATGCCTATGCGGCGAGCCTGTTCGGGCTCGAGGAGCCGCAGCTGCGTCAGCTCGGTGACGACCGACTGGGTCGGGCACTGGACCGGCTCTACGATGCCGACCGGGCGGCGCTGCTGACCTCCGTCGTGCTCGCCGTCGGTCGATCTTTCGGTGTGCGCTTTGACGAGCTACACAATGACTCGACCTCGATCCGCTTCTGCGGGCAGTATCGCCAGCAGCCGGAATTGATCCGCGGGCGCCGACCAGCGCGTCTCGCGTTTGGCTTCAGTAAAAATGTTGCGG